>CBKWHA010000205.1:0-10112 GCA_966674115.1 uncultured Chitinophagaceae bacterium | reverse complement strand
GTACTTTACTGGTGCTTGATGAAATTCAAACAGGGTTTGGCAGGACAGGTAAATTATGGGGGTTTGAACATTTTGATGTGGTACCGGATATTATAACGCTGGGAAAAGCTCTGGGCGGTGGTATGCCATTAGGCGCTTTTATTTCCAGTAATCATTTGATGAGCCAACTGGCTGAAAACCCTGTGCTGGGGCATATTACCACTTTTGGCGGCCATCCTGTTTGCTGTGCTGCCGGTATGGCTGCTTTCCAGGTATTGCTGGATGAAAACCTGGTAGCAAGTATACAAACAAAAGAGGCATTATTGAAAGAGCGGCTACAACATCCCAAAATAAAAGCCGTGCACATTTTTGGTTTATGGGCCGCTGTTGAATTTGATAGTTTTGAAAGTTGCAAGGAGGTGATTGATCGTTGTATTGAAAAAGGGGTGGTGACTGACTGGTTCCTGTTTGCCTCTAATTGTCTGCGTATTTCGCCACCATTGATTATTTCTGAGCAGCAATTAAAACAGGCTTGCGCTATAATCCTGGAGAGTATTGATAAAATATAAGTTTTATTGCATGTTTTGTGGCGTTTACAAAACACTGCTATGAGAGTGTATAGATTGTACCCTGTTTTTTATCCCAGACATGTCGATGAGCAATTCAAAGAATTCCTGAAGGAACAAGAGGCGTATGTTGAAGAGACGAGAAGGTAGAGTAGGGGAGATATAGAAATCATTTATTAAAAATAAAAAAGGCAGTAGTGATTTTGTCTGTAATAACAATTCGCTACTGCCTTTAATGCTATAGTACAACAATTACTTCCATCCACCGCCTAACGAACGGTACAATTCTACCATAGCTCCTAATTGCCGGCGCTGAATGGAGACAAGGTTCAACTCTGCCTGTAAGGCATTTCCTTGTGCAGTTATGACTTCGAGATAGTTGGCCATATCACTCTTGAATAAGAGCTGTGCATTGTATACAGCGTTCTTTAAGGTATCCACCTGGCCTGCGGCAACCTGTTGTTGCTGCTTTAATTTCTCTACTTGCACTAGCGCATTCGAGACTTCTCCGGTTGCCTGTAAAACGGATTGCCTGAATTGGATAACAGCTTGCTCTCTTTGCAGCTTTGCAATTTCCAATTCTGTTTTTAATCTGCGCCTAGTAAAAATGGGCTGTGCAATGGTACCTGCAGCCAAGCCGAACAATGAATTTGGAACGTTGAACCAATTACTGGATTTGAAGGATTCCCATCCCCCGCCGGCAGTTATGTTCAAAGCAGGGTACATATTTGCCTGAGCTACACCTAACTGCGCATTAGCAGCCAAGAGTGACATTTCATTAGCCCTGACATCTGGCCTTCTGCTGACCATAGAGACAGGTAAGCCGGTAGAAAAATTATCTACTATCGGGATTTCATTTAAAGAACGTTTGCGTGTAATCGTACCAGGGAGTTGTCCCGTTAACACCTTTAATGCATTTTCCTGTAAAGCTATATCCTGTTCAAGCAATGGAATCAACAAGGCTGTAGATTGTCTTTGTGATTCTGCCTGCTGAATAGCTAAGGTGTTGACCACACCTGCATCCTTGAGCAGCCTGGTTGCATTCAAAAAGGTATCATTCAAAGCAAGATTCTTCCGGGCTATTTCCAGTTGCTTATCAAGCATGAGCAAGTTGAAGTAACCTTGTGCAATATTTGCCACTAATTGTGTTTGCACTGCTTTTGCTGCTTCATAAGTTTGAAGGTACCGGGCAAGGGTAGCTTCTTTTTGCCTTCGTATCTTTCCCCAGACATCAACTTCCCAGGACAGGTTAACAATAGACAGGTAATTTTCTATGTGGCTTTTACCCAGAAAGTTATTCGCACTCAATCCGTTAAGACTGTTCTTTGATGGGTGATTATATTGACCTGTTATTTGAAGGTTGAGTTCAGGCAATTTCAAAACTTTTGCCTGTTGTACCTGCTGCTGTGCAATGTCAATGTTTTTCATTGCCAGCATAAGGTCCTGGTTACTTGCTATGCCTTTCTCAATTAAGCTTTGCAGCGTTGTATCGGAGAAAAACTTTTTCCATTCTATATCAGCGATACTGCTGGTATCAGCAAAACTTTGTGCCTGAAACTGATCCGGCAATTCCAGTTCCGGCCGTTGATAATTTTTGCCTACACTGCAGGATGAAATAAATACAATAAACAGTAGTAGAACTGAATATTGCCTGCTATTTATCTTTTGTATCATTGTTTCTTTAATTTAATCGTTACAAGAATTCTATTCAGCTAAACTGGCAGCCTCTGTCTGTTTGTTTTTTCGGCTCACCTTTTCCTGTAGGTATTGGAAGATGACGAACAGAACAGGAATGATGAATACTCCCAATAACACACCCGTAAGCATACCTCCTAAGGCTCCGGTGCCAATGGAGCGATTGCCCAAAGCAGAGCCACCTTCTACCCATGTAAGAGGGAGCAGACCCACAATGAAAGCAAAGGATGTCATCAGGATGGGGCGTAACCTCAACTGCGAAGCTTCCAGCGCTGCAACAAACAGCGGCATACCCGCCCTGCGCCTTTGCACAGCATATTCTACGATCAGGATGGCATTTTTTGCTAACAGACCAATGAGCATGATCAAACCAACCTGCACATAGATGTTGTTTTCTATACCCGCCAGGTTAATGAATGCAAATACGCCTAGAATACCAGTAGGAACGGTTAAAATAACAGCAAGCGGTAAAATATAACTTTCAAATTGTGCTGCTAACAGGAAGTATACAAAGATCACGCTCAAAATAAAGATCAGGCTGGTTTGTGTACCTGCGCCGATCTCTTCTCTTGTCATGCCCGACCACTCATAAGCGAATCCTCTTGGCAGATAGTTTTGCGCCACTTCCTGTATGGCTTTGATGGCATCTCCGGAGCTATAACCCGGTTTGGTTACTCCATTAATGGCAACTGCATTAAACAGGTTGTTTCTTGTCACTGTTTCCGGGCCATACACCCTATCCAGGGATACAACAGCATTAACAGGCACCATTTGTCCTAAACTGTTTTTTACAAATACATTGTTTAAAGAAGATGGTTCTGCGCGGTAAGGAATATCAGCCTGCACAACTACCCGGTAGAATTTACCAAAGCGGTTAAAGTCTGATGCAAAACTGCTTCCGTAATATACCTGCAAGGTCTGTAGCAGATCACCAACGGAAATACCCAATTGTTTCGCTTTGGCTTCGTTTATATCCAACATATACTGCGGATTACCGGTATTGAAAGTGGTAAACGCATAGGCTATTTCCTTCCGCTGCATCAGTTCGCCAATAAAGCCATAGGCTGTTTGTCCCAACTTATCAAGAGATCCGCCGGTACGATCCTGTAGGATGAATTCAAAACCACTGGTATTACCAAATCCCTGTACGGTAGGAAATTGGAAAAGGAAAATACTTGCTTCCTTGACCACACTCAACTTTTGGTTGATCACCCCCATCACACTTTCTACATCGTTGACCGCTCCCCTTTCTCCGTGAGGTTTCATGCGGATGAATCCAACAGCATAATTAGAACTGTTGGCATTGGCAACAATATTCAACCCTGTAACAGCACCGCGCCTTTCAATTGCCTCCACCTCGCTTAATAAACGATCAATTTTATTCATTACTTTCTGGGTTCTGTCGAGTGAAGCACCCGGAGGAAGATTAACCGAATACACAATGAATCCCTGGTCTTCTGTCGGAATAAAACTGGTTGGTGTTTTACGAACCATCAGGAAAGTGGCCAGTGAAACGATGATCAAAGCAGCGATTGCAATCCATTTGCGGCGGATCAAAAATTGGATACTTTTTGTGTATTTATTGGTAATGGCACTAAAGCCAGCATTAAAGCCGCTAAAGAATCGCTTTGTAAATCCTTTCTTCTCCATATGCCCCTCTCCATTGTGCGGGTTCTTTAAAAACAAGGCACATAAAGCAGGACTTAGCGTCAAAGCGTTTACTGCAGAAATAAGGATGGCAATAGCCAGTGTAAAAGCAAATTGTTTATAAAACACACCTGCCGGTCCCTGCATGAAACCTACCGGTATAAATACTGCAGCCATTACGAGTGTAATAGAAACTATGGCACTCGATATTTCGCTCATTGTTTGAATTGTAGCTTCTTTTGCCTTTAGCCTTGAATGCTCCATTTTAGAATGTACCGCTTCTACAACTACAATAGCATCATCTACTACAATGCCTATGGCCAGCACTAATGCAAATAATGTGAGCAGGTTAATAGTAAACCCAAACAACTGCATAAAGAAAAAGGTGCCAATAATAGCAACGGGTACTGCTATAGCAGGTATGAGCGTTGAGCGAAAATCCTGCAGGAAAATAAATACAACTAGAAATACCAGTATAAACGCTATGATCAGTGTTTCCTGCACCTGTCCTATTGATTCATCGAGGAATTCTTTAGCGCTGTACATATTGAAATATTCAATGCCTTTAGGAAAATTTGCAGAGGCTTTTTTCAATACTTCGTCAGCGGCGGTAAGAATATCATTCGCATTGGAACCAGCCGTTTGAAATATAGCAATGCCAATACCCGGTTTACCTGATATCATTGTATTGGCACTGTAAGCAAGGGCGCCAAACTCTACCCGTGCTACATCTTTCAACTTTACAACTGATCCATCCGGATCTGATTTTAAGATGATATTCTCATAATCGCCGTTCTTTGAATACTTCCCTTTATATTTAATGATGTACTCAAATGCAGCGGTACTATTTTGTCCAAACCTGCCAGGTGCAGCTTCCAGGTTTTGTTCCCTGATCGCATTCAGCACATCCTGAGCAGATAAATTATTTGCAGTCAGGCGGTCTGGTTTTAACCAGATACGCATAGAGTAGTCTTTTGCTCCGAACACCATTGCCTGTCCTACGCCTGGTACGCGCTGAAGATCGGGGATGATGTTGATCTTGGCATAGTTCTGCAAAAACGTTTCATCATAAGTACTGTCGTTGCTGTATATCAACGGCACCATGATCATACTGTTCTGCTGCTTTTGTGTAGAGACACCTGACTGTATTACTTCCTGCGGTATCTGGCTCATGGCTCTCGAAACGCGGCTCTGAACGTTCACCGCAGCAAGATCAGGATCGGTGCCTACTTTAAAAAATACATTCAGGGTCATTGTACCATCATTACTCGAAGTGGAAGTCATGTAAGTCATATTCTCCACACCATTGATGGCTTCTTCGATCGGTGTGGCTACCGCTCTTGCCACCACTTCTGCGTTCGCACCGGGATAAGTTGCCGTTACCTGAACGGTCGGCGGTGCGATGTCCGGAAACAATGTAATAGGTAAGGAATATAATGATAATAGGCCTAATAAGGTAAGTATGATAGAAATTACCGTTGATAAAACCGGCCTTTCAATAAATCGTTTGAGCATAAGTTTAAATTTTTAGACTGGCATCATGGCAAGTGTGGATCATTAACCTCACCTGAAGGAATAAAGTATCCACCAGCTTACTCCTGCTGAAAATTTTCAACAGGCGAAGCCATTAATAAAGCTGGGTTTCACGCTAATAACGTGTAAGCCCTTTTACAAAGGATTGGCTTTTAGCAGACTGTCCATAGAGATAGGTTGTGGTTGGATGATTGCCCCTTCTCTCAGACGGTCGAGTCCTGAGTATACAATTCTGTCTCCGGGTTTTATTCCTTTTTCTACCAAGTAGTAATTGCCACTTGTTCCTGCAACAGTAATTGGTGTGCTTGCTACTTTATTGCTATCAGATAAAGCAAATACAAACACTTTATCCTGCAATTCAAACGTAGCTTCCTGTGGTATTGCCAATGCAGACGCAAAAGCCTTAGGGATTCTTATTTTCCCGGTATTGCCGGAACGTAACAAGCCGTCTGTGTTTTTAAATGCTGCCCGAAAACTGATGGTACCCATGCTGTTGTTGAATTGCCCGGATACCGTTTCTACTTTACCTTTTTGAGGATAAATACTGTTATCAGCCAACACTAATTCTACAGGAGGGACGTGCTTTATTTTTTCTTCAATAGTATTGCCCGGAAACTGGTTTTTAAACTGAAGAAAATCCTTTTCACTTAGCGAGAAGTAAGCATACACTTCTTTTATTTCTGAAACTACGGTTAATGCTTCTGTTGAGCTAATTCCAACCAGGCTACCCGTCTTAAAAGGAATCCTTCCGATATACCCGTCTACCGGTGCCTTTATCAATGTATATCCTAAATTGATCTGTGCATTATGAACCATTGCATTAGCCTGAGATACATTAGCTGCTGCGGCATCATAAGCGGCTTTTGCAGTTTTTAATTGAACATCAGACACCACATTGTTCTGCACCAATGGAGTTAGTTTTGATACATTGATCTGCGCATTAACAAGGTTTGCTTTTGCTGCAGATAAGCTTGCTGTTGCATTATTGAGTTGCTCCCTGTAAGGGCGGTCATTGATCTTGAATAATGGTTGACCTTTTCTTACATAAGCACCTTCGTCCACATAAATCCTTTCCAAATACCCATCAACCTGTGGACGGATTTCAATGTCCTTACTTCCTTCCAGTGATGCTGAAAATTCCTGGTAAGTAGTAGCAGGTACGCTGGTAATGGTAACTACCGGTAGTGATTGCGGAGGTTGTGTCATACTTGGATTTCCGGATGATGTATTGCACGCATAGAAAATGATGGCTATACTAATGCTGCAAAGAAGAGCTGTTAGTTTACGGGTGAAACTCAAAAGCTGTGTTGTTTGTCCGTTGGTTTTATTTTCGTACATGATCGTAAGAATTTGGAAAGCATACTGCTTCCCGGTTAGGAAATATATATTCGTGTGTATAAACCTGTTATAAAGAAAGTAGGTATGGCAGCGCTCGTATGAATATAGTACCTGGATATTGGGGATGTGGTACTCATGGTCGTTGGTTTTTTAAAAGAAGGTTGCTAAATTAATTAGCGCAAAGCTACTAAATAAATTAGTTTGACAAAAAGTATTCGTCACATTACTGTAATAATAATGTGGTTCTTCTTAAAACCAATAACATCCTCAACAGTTACCTTATCATTAGAAATTAATCATCGTTTATTTTTTATAAATCCAGAGGTTAGTTGGCAAGCTTTCTTTTTCGGTGATCAACAACCGATATTCCTATTCAAACAAAAAGGGTACTGATGGTAACCTTCTGATGAGCATTTAGCTCAGATTTTTAATAAACCCTTCAATAGCATCTTCCATTACCATTTTATTCAGTTCATTGGAGACACCTGTATTTTCCATCATCTTAATGGAATTTAATCCATGCAATATGGACCAGAAGGTATAATATTTTAGACAAGGGTCTGCATGCGGATTTTTACTTTTTTGAATCAATGTATTGATTGTCTGCATCACCAAATCCTTGAAACCGGCTCTTTCAGGGATACATTTTCCCAGCTCACATCCGGGCATTCCCAGACCAAACATCAACTGATAGTATTCTTTATTCCTGGAAGCAAAGTTCCAGTAAGCATTTGCTATAGCTTTTAATTGCTCTGCTGGATCATCTGATTTTTCTTTTGCTTTACGCACTTTCTCCGATAACATTCCAAACCCTTCTTTACCAAACTCAAGCAGAATAGCTTCTTTATTCTCAAAGTGATCATAGATTACAGGTACGCTATACTCGATTGCATCCGCAATTTTCCGGATAGAAAGCGATTGCCAGCCCTCTTCCTTTACTAACTGCCGGGCAGTTTCCAGGATTTTGGACCTGACTTCCTCTCTTTGTCTCAGCTTGCGTTCTGCGATACCCATATCTCTATTTTTTTCTAACAGCGTTAGCAAATGTAACTATGTTTTTGAAACTGCAAAAATTTTTTCTAAGAGGGGCAACCTCTTCAGAGAGTTCCAATTGCTTTTTACGGTACTCTTGGACTCTCTTTCATTTCACGATCCCATGCCGAATTACTCATTTTAAAATGGTATTATTGGACTTGGTAGTAAAAGTGTTGCACTTTACATCGCGTTCATTGACAATTCCTTAAAGAGCTTTTTATTGCCTGCACAGGCGGTTAATAAGGTCATGAAAGTTGGGATATTGCTGCAAAAGGTCTTTCTTATTCGCTAACTCAAAATCTGTAAAATCAAAACCTGGAGCAACGGTGCAGCCTGCTAAAGTAAAATCATTTCCAGGGGCCGGTTCCGCAGCAAACCAGTAGCCTGCAGGGATGATTACTTGAAAGGAAGCGCCATTTGCAATGTCGTTTCCTAAGACCTTGCATTGATAATTTCCTTTCGGATCTAATATATGAATAAGCGCTTGGCCTCCTAAATGGTAATGCCATATCTCATCACTTTTAATCCGGTGAAAAGCTGAAAAGTCGCCCTTTTGCAATAAATAATAAATAGAGGTGGAATAGCTTCGATTGCCATGAAAACGATCAGGCAGGCAGGTTTGCTGAATAGTACCTTCAGATCTATATATTTCTCTATAATAGCCGCCTTCCGGATGCGGCTGTAAATTCAGTAATTGAACGAGTTGATGGACAGTCATTAAATAATTTGTTTAAAATGTCTCTGTTACCAGGTCCATATTGATAGCAGCCCCGGCTTTAGTACCCGAGGAAACAGCCAATGAAACAGTTCGCAGCATACTGGAATTATCGCCCGCTGCATAAATTCCTGCTACTGATGTTCTTTGCATGTCATCTATTTTTATATGTCCTTCTTCGGATAATTCGCAGCCTAACTGCAGGGGAATATCGGACTGTTGTTTGATGGGTGCTTTCAAATACAGAACGGTTAATGGGTAGGAGTTACCGTCTTCAAATTGAAGGCGTTGTAATAGGCCGTCAACATGGTCCACATACTGCAGCCTGGATTCAATGATCTTTATTTCTTTTTGCTCTAACTTTTGTTGTTGTTCTGTTGTTAAACTACAAGGGCCATTGGTAAAGAGTACAATCTTTTTTGTCCAGTTACTTAAAATCATACAAAAGTGATAGGCCACATCTCCGTCAGCTATTATACCCCATTCTTTTCCTGCTACTTCGTAGCCATGGCAATATGGACAATGTAAAACAGAAATACCCCAGCAATCAGACAGGCCCGGAATGGGAGGTAGCGCATCTATCATACCTGTTGCCAGCAATAGTTTTGAGCCCATAAATACTTCTTCGGTTTCCAATTGCACCTCAAAGCCAAGAGCGTGTTTTGCAGCCTTTATAGCTTTGCCTTGCACCAGAGTCACAGTTGGATAATTTAATACCTGGTTCTTTGCCCGTGCAGCTATTGTAGCAGGCGTTTCGCCATCCTGGGTAAGGAAGTTATGCGAGTAAGGTGTTTGCTTATTGCAAGGATTATTACTATCTATAATAAGAACATTTCTTAAAGACCTTCCCAAAGCCATTGCCGCTGAAAGGCCTGCATAACTACCACCAATGATAATTGCGTCAAAGTGTTTTTTAAGTGACATGTTTAAATGATTTTGGTAATTAGTGTTGTTTCATTAAGCCAGCGGAGTAAAGCGGGCAGATGTCCGTGGATTCCATTTACATTATAAGTGGCTATTTTCATGACTTTGCAAAATTAGCTAACGCTCCAGTTTAAAATTCGTATCAAACTCCGGACGTTTCTGCCTGTTGGCCACTTTCCATCCCGTCCTGTACATCCATTCTGTCATGCCTTTCAATTTTTTCAGGTCGATGGTTTTTGCTTCATCCATTGTAGTGTGGTAATCAGGGTGTAATAAAGTACTATAAAATAAAGCGGGGTATCCTGCACGGGCATAAGGCAAGTGATCACTTCTGAAATACCATCCCTCTACATGCTCAGGTTTATCCCATAAGGTGTCTAGTTTGAATTGGGGACCTTCCTTGTTTGCCTCCAGGGCTAAAGCCACCAGGTCTGGTGAGTTTCTGTGTGGCGGTTGAACACCCAAAAGGGCTGCACTGTCTGGATGATTTCTTCCGATCATATCTCCGTTCAACACGGCTACGATGGCGTCTTTTTCCACTGTTGGATGAACTGCATACCATTTGGATCCCAATAAGCCCCGCTCTTCTGCACCATGCCATACAAACAAGGCAGAGCGCTTACCGGGCTGTTGTTTAAAAGCGCGGGCTATTGCCAAAAGCGCCACACTTACCGATGCAT
>CBKWHA010000204.1:0-10150 GCA_966674115.1 uncultured Chitinophagaceae bacterium | reverse complement strand
GCACCACCAAACAGACCGATCTTACCACCTTTTGCATAAGGCTCGATCAGGTCGATTACTTTAATACCAGTATATAATACTTCGGTAGCGGTAGAAAGGTTTTCGAATGAAGGCGGTTTAGCGTGGATTGGACGGCCATTTATCTTCGGTACGGGTGGTAATCCATCAATAGGATCACCGGTTACATTGAAAAGTCGGCCTTTGATTTCATCGCGGGCGGGCATTGTAATTGGGGCTCCAGTATCTATTGTAGCTAAACCACGGGTTAAGCCCTCTGTACCATCCATCGCAATACAACGAACACTGTCTTCGCCCAGGTGTTGCTGTACCTCAAGTACCAGCGTATCACCATTTTCGCGTTTTATCTCTAACGCATTAAATATTTCAGGCAACTGTCCTTCGAACTGCACGTCCACAACAGCGCCGATGATTTGTTTTACCTTACCAACTTTTGCCATAAAAAGCTTTTAAGAGGAGTTTTTATAGGAATAAGGCTGCTACCGCCCTCCTTTCCTTTTTCAGGGTGCAAAGGTAAGGGTACAGAGAATATCTGCAAATGATAAAAAAGAAAGAAGTTGGGGGCCTTACCTTTGCCGGCAATTTGATTTATGAGAAAAGCATTTGCCCTGGCAATAATTGCTACAGTTTTGGCAATTACGGCGTATTTGACGAAACCTTCTGATGAAGTTTGTCTTACAAAAGCAATTGAAGAATATAAAGAGACCAAATTACCTACTGTTTCTACCCCACAAAAGGTCAATACTCAACTTCTAGCTGAGGCTTTAGAAAAGAGCTTCCAATCAAGTTTAGTCATAAAGGACAGGTTCTTGTATAAAGAAATCTACCAGGAGAAAGGTACCAAAACCAGGATTGGCTGGGGCGCATTTGGCTGGGTAAATGTGGATATAAAATAAATTACACACCTATATTTCATATATGTAGAACGGATACTTATAACCGTTTTGCATTAAGATGGGTTTTGATACATTAAATATCTTAACCCCTGCAGAGGTTTCTCCCTCCAATTTGCCTATATGCGCATGTCCATGAAAAGCAACATCCACCTTGCGTCGGTTCAAAGGTTCGGCGAGGCGTGATGACCCCAGAAATGGATATATGGGCTCTGGCTCTCCTATAACGGTCTCTTTGATCGGGGAATAATGCATTACAGCAATTTTTTTTGACACAGTGTATTCCGCGTCCAGACGGGCCAATGCACGATCCAAACGAAGGGCTTCGTCAACTGCTTCCTGTACAAAAGCTTTCATGGCGCCTTCGCCGAACATGGAGAGCATATGATTGTCGAAGCCGCCGCCAAAGCCTTTTACTCCGGCAAAACCAACATCATGAATCTTAATGGCCTCACCATCAAGCATATGGACCCCTTCTTTCAGCAGAATCTGTCTTATCAACTTGTGCCGTCCTTTTTCGTGGTCATGATTACCCAAAACTGCTACCACCGGGATGGTACAAGCTTTTAATTCTTCGGCTAAAATCTGGGCTTCCACCTCGTCGCCTGTATCTGTAAGGTCGCCACAAATGACCAGCACATCAGCCTGGGCCGATACTTCTTTAAAATAGTCTACCCATTTCCCTTTATCTGTTTCCCGAACGTGCACATCTCCTACTGCTGCAATGCGTGTTTTTTTATGCTCCTCCATAGGCTGTCATACTGTTGTTATTGTATATGCTTTATAATCCCATTCTTTAATGTCTACCTGATATTGGGTTTGATCAATAACAGGGCCACGGCAAACACGTTCCATAGGTTCCGGTAATTCATATTGTTCATGGGCACGATTCATCAGTTCATCAAATAACCACTTAGGTATGATCTGGCGGTATTCAGATGGATATACAAACTGAAACTGGATCAACTGGGCCAGTAAAATGTGCCAATGGGAATCCATATGGTTCAGCAGGCGATGCCAGTTGAATTCCCTGCCTGTTTTCAGCCACACATGGTTTACATCTGCCCCGTCATAACGCTCGCGATTTTGTACGTAAAGTTTACACCAAACCAGATCTTCAGGCGAAAGGAGTAACACATCCATGCCCATAAAGCGGGCTTTTGTAGCATGCTCAAACCATAAGTCATTTACCCGGCAGACGTTATTTACCGTATCAAAAATGATATCAATAAAATATTCTCCGTGAAATACCTTAGCTAACCAGCGTATATCTCTCAACTCTGTACGGTAGCCTTTTCCAGCAAAAGTTTTCAAGATCCTGGCATAATCACGCGACTTGCAAAACACATCCAGATCTTTGGTATCCCTGAATATGCCGGTATGGTGAAACAGGGCGAAAGCTCCTCCCAATAAAAATGGGACACCGCTTTCCTCTAATATTCTAAGTGCTTCTTTATAAAACGTATGCGCCTCTTTTCTTTGCTCTTCAGTCACTATCATGGTTTTAATTTAAAGCTCATCATCAAACACAGCCGGGCTAAATTGACAAGCTTGTGAAAAGAAACATGTAAAAGAAACGTGCCAATTAAATTGGAAGTGGGCAACAGGCAAAATTATTTGTAGACCTAAAAACAAACCCTCAGCTTAGTGAATTATACACCAGCGGAACGGTTGGAGGTATATTTAGTCAATAGCCTATTTTTTTACTTCTACCGAAAAATTAATGCCATAAGCTATTGCTGCAATAGTTACTGGAGGCATGCATCCATGAACTGAAGATTGATAAAAGAATATTCCAGCTGAAGGTTTGATAGTAGTAGTGCCTGAACTGCTTAAATAGTTTAATAATTAACTACAGTTGTACTTTCTGATCAGGGGGAACCTGAAACCTGGTCTTTACAAAGGCAATAACGGAACGTACAGCCAGGTGCATCCTGAGTTTACCAAAGCAATTGAATCTTTCTTTGTAAAAGAGGATGGCAGCATTCTCTTCGGAACATTCAACGGGATCTATTATTACAGCAAATGAGGTGATGGGTAATATCAACACTTCATAGTTTAGTGAGCATTGAGCAATTCCTTATTGGCTTTAGCTGTTTGCAGGTTCTGCTGATTGATCTCTTTTTGCAGTTCCTTGTTGATGGTAATGGCGGCTTTTGCACCTTCGGCGGCGGCTACTACGACCAACTGCATATCCTTATCAGCATCGCCGGCAACAAAAAGTCCGGGTGTGGAAGTCTGCTGGAAACGGTTGGTTACAATGACCCCTTTTTTATTCATTTCGCAATCGAAGGTCTCGGCCAGATCACATTGTTGCGTAAATCCATTCACAAAAAATATAGCATCGCAGTCCTGCTCTTCTCCGTTTTTAAATACAATTTTTTTTAATTGCCCGTTTTCTCCTTCCACTCTTGCTATTGGCTTTGTCACAACCGGAATGTTGTTAACTGCCAATGCTTCTCTTTCACGCGGTCTTACCATATTCTTTCCATCTGTAAACAAGGTCACGCGCTGACTCCAGGCTTTTAGTGAAAGGGCCAGTTCGCTGCCGTGTTTATTCTTTGCATACACTCCGATCCTTTTATTACTCATCTCCCACGCGTCGCAATAGGGGCAATGAAAAATGGAGGTACCATAGAGTTCTTTAAAGCCTTCAACCTCAGGCAGGTTGTCAGCGAGGCCGGTAGCCACCAATAATTTTTTTGCATAATGAACACCTCCATCCACATCCCGGACAACAAAGTTCCCTTTTTCATTTTTATACCCCTTAAGGACTTTTTTATTCAAAAGCTGTACACCATATTTCTGAATTTCCTGCCGGGATATCTTTATAAAATCGGCTGGCAAAATATCATCACGGGTGAGGTAGTTATGCATACCATGCGAAAAGCGGTTACGGTACTGTTCAGTATCAAAAACCAATACCTTTCTGTGGCAGCGCCCCAGAATAACGGCAGCGTTCAAGCCAGCTGGGCCGCCACCAACAATTATGACATCGAATAATTCCATCTCTTTTTTTTGAAAATATCATACCTACTTATGAATAAAAGCAACAAGGAAAAAGTTACCAAGTGCCAATGGTTTTAGAATGTATCAAACTTAGTGCTAAGGTTTAATTGAATATTTCCGGTGATGAAAAAGAAGAACTCTTTTTATGAACTTTTACAAATGTGTGCCTCTAAAAGAAGCGGTACATTGCGGTGCATTATTACCTTAGTCTTATCATACTCAACAAATACAAAGCCCTTCACAACTAAAGTGAAGGGCTTTGTATTATTTTAAAATAAGTCAGTGCAGGCCTGCCTATTAATATCTGTAATGTTCTGCTTTGAACGGACCTTCTTTTGGAATGCCGAGGTAAGCAGCTTGTTCATCGGTTAGTTCGTCCAGTTCTACACCAATTTTACCTAAGTGCAGGCGGGCAACTTTCTCATCAAGGTGCTTAGGCAGTACGTATACTTTGTTCTCGTAATTCTGAGCGTTTGTCCACAGCTCGATCTGGGCCAAAGTTTGGTTGGTAAAGGAGTTACTCATTACAAAGCTTGGGTGACCAGTGGCGCAACCAAGGTTTACCAGGCGGCCTTCGGCCAGGATAATGATGTCTTTACCTTCTACGTTGTAAATATCAACCTGTGGCTTGATGGTATCTTTTGTTTGACCATAATTTTCGTTTAACCAGGCCATGTCAATTTCAATATCGAAGTGACCGATGTTGCACACAATGGTTTTGTCCTTCATCAGGCGGAAGTGCTTTTCTGTGATCAGGTCGCGGCAGCCAGAAGCAGTAACTACGATATCAGCTTCTTTTACTGCATCAACCATTTTCTTCACTTCAAAGCCGTCCATAGCAGCCTGCAAGGCACAAATAGGATCGATCTCGGTAACGATCACGCGGCAACCAGCACCAGCCAGGGAAGCAGCAGAACCTTTACCTACATCGCCATAACCACCTACAACAGCTACTTTACCGGCCAACATAACGTCAGTAGCTCGGCGGATAGCATCTACCAAAGACTCTTTACAACCGTATTTGTTGTCGAATTTAGACTTGGTAACAGAGTCGTTTACGTTGATGGCGGGAACAGGCAGGGTACCTTTTGCCATTCTCTCGTACAGGCGATGTACACCGGTAGTGGTTTCTTCTGAGATACCACGCACGTGCTGTACCAACTCAGGATATTTGTCCAATACCATGTTGGTCAGGTCGCCACCATCGTCCAGGATCATATTCAGCGGACGATCGGCAGAACCAAAGAACAGGGTTTGTTCAATGCACCAATCAGCTTCTTCCAGTGTCTGGCCTTTCCAGGCAAACACGCCAATACCGGCAGCAGCAATGGCAGCAGCAGCATGGTCCTGGGTAGAAAATATGTTACAGGAGCTCCACTTTACTTCAGCACCCAGAGCTACCAAGGTTTCAATCAGTACAGCGGTTTGAATGGTCATATGCAGGCAACCGGCAATGCGGGCACCTTTTAAGGGTTGGCTGGCGCCATATTCAGCACGTAAGGCCATTAATCCTGGCATTTCAGCTTCTGCCAGGCGAATTTCCTTACGCCCCCACTCGGCCAGGCTCATGTCTTTTACCTTATTTTTTAGGTTAAAGTCAATGTTTGATCTTGTTAATGATGACATCTATCTTTTTTTAGGGTGCAAAAATACAATGTATCTATGGAATTTGAGATTGAGAGGTCAATTCATATCTGATATTCCAGATCTGAAGCACTCAATTCCCCCGCCAATCTTTTCTCCATCACGTAATCATTCATAAAATAGCCATTGCCTATGTCGATATCTTCGGAGCGAATGGCTTCAAAACCCATCTTTTCGTAAAAGCTTTTAGCTGAATGATTGCGGTTCACATTCAACTGTAGGGTCTGGGCTCCTTTGGGCATGATATCTTTTATGATCTGGCCTATAATAAACCGGCCGGTGCCCCTACCCTGGTGCACAGGGAGCACATATAACTTATGGACCTTGTAAACTGACGGCTCTGTTTGGCTATAAGAGGCAAAACCCACCGGTACCCCTACATTGAATACGATAATAAACTGATGTTTGTCATCCATTTGTCTGCGCAGTGCAGCCGGACTGTACATATTTTCAAACATGTACACAATCTGTGATTGGGTAAGCATAGTTGAATAAGTTTGCGGCCAGACCTGAAGTGATAAAGTCCGGATCAAACTAACATCGCGAAAGGATGCATTTCTGACAGTAAATACAGGAGATTTTTTAAATAACCTGATTGACGTTAAATGGTGCAGATTAAGCAACTTACGGCTGAGAGTAACAGCAATAAACAGAGAAGCCAGCGCTCCTCCGAAGAGCAATAATTCTGAAACATATTGTTTCACCCAGTTGTTTTCTCCTAACAGTAAGAACAAGTCGTAAGTACCATGCATGAGGGTGGCCCCTAAGAAGCCATAACACAGGAGTTTATTCCTATTGGTCCAATCGAACTTTGACTTCCCGATGTAATAGCCCATAATGATCGCAAACGTGGCGTGGGCCGGCACTGAAGTAAACATCCTGACAAAAGCCACGGGAAAGCCATGCAGCCATACATAGCCGACGTTTTCAAGTGTAGCGAAGCCCATGCTCACCATGACGCTGTACACAATACCATCGAGCGGTTCGTCAAACGTGGGACGTGTAAAACAGTAATAGCGTAGCACCAGGAATTTAAATCCTTCTTCCACGGCAGCAATCATAAAGTAAGAAGTCAGGAAGACAGAAAACACCGTGTCACCGGAATCAGCGAAGAGCGAGGTTTCGATAAGCCCTGCGGGCACAATGGTTAGCATGCCATAAAAAAAACTCATTACCAGGTATTCCGTTGGCTCCTGGTCATAGACATCTTTATAGAATATATATAAGCATACTGCTATACTAGGTGCTATGGCTAGAGCCATCAAAAACATGCATCACGATTTACATTAAATTTAAGAAAGAGTTTGCAGTTTATGGTTGGTAGTTTATGGTTTATTGTTTTTGGTTTATGGTTGCTTTGGCAGAAGAATGTTTTCTTTTTCTTATTTATATTTTTAAACCAATAGGGAGTTTTCAGGTTTCAGGATTAACTTCAAATTGCAAACGGTAAACAGAAGACCCTAATTTCCAATTTCAAATTCCATGATTCGTATTCCGGTATTGGTATTTATATTTTTATCATTTATTTCCGCCATGTCCTCACAGGCTCAACAATTTGGCGCTTTTCCACCTTCGGTTCAATGGAAGCAAATTTCCACAGATACGGCCAGGATCATTTTCCAGCCTGAAGCAGAACTACAGGCACAACGAATAGCCGCTATTATTCATAAAATGGCAGCACAGCCATCTCATTCGCTGGGAAATAGTGTAAGGAAAATCAACGTAGTTCTGCATAATAATACAACCCTGGCAAACGGCTATGTAGGTTTAGGGCCTTTCAGGAGCGAATTCTACCTGGTGCCGGCCTCTAATATTTTAGAGATGGGAAGCCTGCCCTGGCATGAACACCTGGCAGTACATGAATACAGGCATGTGCAGCAATACAACAATATGAACAAAGGATTGGCCAAGGTTTTCCGCTTCTTTCTGGGTGAAGAAGGGCAGGCTTTAGCCAACAGCATGACCATACCCAACTGGTTCTTTGAAGGAGATGCTGTTTATACAGAAACTTCCAATACCCTTCAGGGCAGAGGACGGCTTCCCTATTTTTTGAGCGGATACAACAGTCTTTTCCTGGAGGACAAAAATTACCGCCCAATGAAACTGCTGAATGGCTCTTTGAAAGATTATGTACCCAATCATTACAACTTTGGCTACCTGGCGGTGAATTATGGATATGAAAAATTCGGAAGTGATTTTTGGGGGAAGGTGGTGCAAGATGCAGCTTCTTTTAAAGGCCTGGCCTACCCGTTCCGGCAGGCTATTAAAAAATATTCAGGTGTGTCTTACCGTAGTTTTATAAAAGGTGCGCTGCAATACCAGCAGCAGCATTTGAATCCTGTTAAGGGTTATACACCGCCAAAAAACAAAACAGTTACCAACTATTATTTCCCCCAATTCATTGGAACCGACTCGTTAGTATACCTGAAAGATAGCTACCGGACCTTACCTGCTTTCTATGTGCGGGATAAAGTAGGAGAACATAAAATCAAATTGCGGGATATTTCTTCGGAAGACTGGTTTTCTTACCGTAATGGTCTTATTGCGTATACAGCATTTGCCACCAATGCAAGGTGGGAACTCATAAATTACAGTGATATTGTTTTACTGAATATACATACCCAACAAGAGCGAAGGCTATCCGATAAGGGTAAATATTTTACGCCTGACATTTCGCCTTCGGGCAAAAACATAGTGGCGATCTCTGTAAATGATTCAACGGAAACAGAACTGCATTTAGTAGATGCTGTTTCAGGAAGCATTCTAAAAAAGTTTCAGGCACCGGCATTCACTTATTGGTTGCACCCCCGGTTTATGGATGATGAAAACATAGTAGTTGTACAACGCGACCCGGATGGCTCTATGAGTTTACTCAGGATGAATATGACACATGGAACTACTGAAAAATTAACTGATGCAGGCTTCAATACGATAGCGCACCCATTTGTGCAGGGTGGTATTGTTTATTTTACATCTTCAGCTTCGGGAAATGATGAATTGTTTGCTTTGAAGGAAGGAAAAGTTTATCAGTTAACTTCAGGACAGACAGGTTATTATTATCCGGGAGCTTCAGCCGACAGTATTGCCTGGTCCAGGTTCACTGCTGAAGGCCTGCAACTGCAGACAAGTGCAAAAGAAGCTATACGTTGGACCGAGGTTGCACCGGCTATTTTTGAAAAGCAGGCTACCTCCTATCAAGTTGCCGGCCCTTTGGAAAACATACTCGCAACAACAGCACGCAATTTCCCGGTTTCACGATATGCTAAATCAACCCGCCTGCTGAACTTTCATAGCTGGCGGCCTTATTATGAGGACCCGGAATTTACGTTCAGTATTTTCAGTGATAATATACTCAATACTCTTTCCAATGAAATATTTTACCGGTATAATCAGAATGAGAACTCGCATGGAGTGGGTGTAAGTGCGGTTTATGGGGGATGGTTTCCGCAGCTTACCGTAGGGGGTGAATATATCTTTGATAGACACCTGCGCACTCCAAACAGGGAAATCATACTAGACCAGGCTGAAATACGCGGTGGCTATGCCATTCCATTCAATTTCACGAAGGGCAATACATTCAAATACCTGACATTTGGTAGCAACTATGTGTGGAGCCGGTTGATGCCCAAAACTAAAATACAGAACCTTACCGCGACTAACACCACATACCTTCATCATTATATTAATTTTACACATCAATTGCCACGCGCCAGGCAGCACATTTATCCTAAATTCGGCTACAGCCTGTCTGCTGGTCACCGGCACCGTCTAGACGAAAAAGGTTACCAATTTATTGGCAGTGGACAAGTCTATTTGCCTTCATTTGGAAATCATAGTCTGGTAGTTTCCGGCTCTTTCCAGCAGACTGATACCAGTAATGTTTTGTTTAGCAACCGGTTTGCACTTTCCAGGGGGTATGACGATTTTTATTATTCTAAAATGTGGCGGGCATCGGCAAACTACCATTTTCCTATTGCCTATCCCGATTGGGGCTTTGGAGGGTTGCTGTATTTCCTGCGCATACGAGGTAATGCGTTCTATGATTTTAGCCAAGTGTATTCAAAAGATAAGACACAAAGTGCTTACTTGCAAAGTACCGGTGGAGAATTATTCTTTGATACCAAATTTTGGAACCAATTGCCTGTGACAATTGGAGTGCGGTATAGCTATTTATTGGATCAGGCGTTTGCGCAGAATGGCAACAGGCATGTTTGGGAAGTGGTGTTGCCAGTGAGTTTGATACCGAATTAGAAATAAAAATTTTCCAGAAATACTTTTAATTAGAAATCCTTTTTATTAATTTAGATTCTACTGATATCTATTAATTACCTCTTCATTCTTACCCTCTGACCACTGCCTGTGAGATTACATCGGTCTGTTTCATAAGATTATCCAGTAAATTTTTCTTCGCTTCACCTTTAAACATTTTATATGAAGTTAGCTTTGTCCTTCATAAAGGATTGTTTTATCCTTTTTGTTGAAACTTTTTCTATCTATGAAGATGGTTTGAAAATCAATAATGGTTTTCCCCCTCCTGATATTTTTAATAGGGTAATCATCATATGTTCTTCAGATAAAAGGGTCTT
>CBKWHA010000203.1:0-10278 GCA_966674115.1 uncultured Chitinophagaceae bacterium | reverse complement strand
TGAAAACAGTTTAAAGATATTGCAGTCTTGAGGAAAGATCAATTGTATAAACACGTATTCCTCTGATTTCAGTTTTTACGATCAATCATCGTAAATTCTCAAAAACAACCATAATGAACAATCACAATTTATCAACGTCCACAGTGGTAGTTTTCATAGAATACGTTTATATGTCACCATAGAATTATTTATATGTTTTTTACTAAGCTGTAATACGTATAAGTACGTAAGTTTTGCTTTTTACTAAAACTTACATTTGTAATAATGTCCTTCTGAAATTTTCCTCCCTGTAAAAATTATCTTCTTTACCCTAGAGTTGCATTTCTTAAACAAAAAAATCAAAAGGCATGTATAATAATTCGCAACCTTTTCATACAATGCTCAATTCTGTTAAGTTGTCCACAGATCTTATATATGACAATTGGCTTTGGGAGGCATATTGTTCAAGTCCTGCCACATCTGCATTAAAAGCTTTAAAAGCTAGTTCTAATTCCGCCTCAGTTAATTCCCCACGCATTGATAACTGTTCAAAATCTATCAGGTTACTATAAGTTTCTGTAACCACCATAAAGTGAAACAGATCCATTTCACTTCGAAACATCAGTGTTATCATATTTCAAATTGTTAGCTCCAGATCAAATAACAAAAAATATTCCTGAATGAAGGTCTAACAATTATACATTAGAAAAAAGTTGATACACTTTCACAAAACAATCTTATACCCTTACAGCCACTTAAGTGTTTTACTTTAGAAGAATTCAATGTAAGATGGACGACAAAGAACCTGGATATGATGTATTTACAATAATATTAATTTGCCTGATAGTTATTTTTGGAATTGTGATTATTTATTTCCTATGGAAATACGGCCTTCAAGTTAGAGACAGTGCTCCTAATATATAATAGCTGCCGGCCAAGATCAACCTTAACCGATAATTATTATTTCTTTTCTATTGTATTTTTTTTGCCCAAACCGGACGTCCGGTTGAAGTAAGACCAGAATAGGTAATAGTTACTTTTCTTGGTGAAGATTCCCAATTCCAGGCATTCGCTAAATTATATTTATCGTAGTTAATTGTGAGTATACCTTTTGTGGTGTCTAGCGACCAGGTACCGGTTACACTGCCGCTTACTTTTTTATCAGATGTTAACTTTAATGTAGCTGCTTGTTGGATCACTTTGTATTGGTATTGCATAGTGATCTGCTCCCAGGTACCAGTCACGTCTTCTTCTTTGATAGTTGTTTTAGGCACCCCTGCATAACGCTCCGGAGCAATAACCGGCCAACCATCTTCAGTCCAATGAATTTGTTTTACATGTCCCATCATTACAGCATTTGACACATTAATGCCCGGCACATCAGGTGGTAGCCGGCCTTGCGAAGCATAAAACCATTCTTTGGTTTCTGGATTTTGAAATACAGAACAATGAGATATACCAACCCAACCTGTATGGCCACTAAAAGAATACGGATGTGTCAACATCGGCCAGCACTCTGCTCCATTGGTTACATTACTTCCGTCGATACCAACATATGGACCTGTTATATTTTGAGAACGGGCAACACGCGTATTATAGGCAACGGAAAGTTCATCATAAGCCAGAAATAGATAGTAATATCCCGTTGCTTCATTATAAATGATTTCAGGGCCTTCTAAGGCTTGCCAGCGATTATCATTAACGTTTCCACGGCCTGCAATACGAACACCATAATCATCGATGGTTTCCAACTTGTCAGGTATACCTGTGGCGGGATTTAATTTCAAGGCAGCTATCCCACTATGCCACGAACCATAAATTAACCAATGGTCACCTTGCGGAGTAACAATAAAAGTCGGGTCGATAGCATTGAATTTGAAATAACCGCTCCAATCGTTTGGCCCACTTCTATTATAACTCCTTACCCCATCGGGTTCCGAACAAACAACCATCCCCTTGTCAACCCACTGGTTTGTAGCCAGGTCGTCAGATTCTGCAAGGCCAATAAAGGCGCGTTCAGTCCAGGATGTATTGGGATCAGTGCCTACAATTGGATTGGTAACCACCACGCTGTAATACAACCTGTACTTATTACCAACTTTTTTGATGTGCGGTGCCCAAAAGCCATAATTTGGATTTTCAATGGGTGGTAAGGCAGGTGACATACGAGCCCGCTTGTTATTTAATGAATCTTTGACCCATGCAGGTACACTATTAAAAGCCATACCCATAAATTCCCAATTGACCAGGTCTTTAGAGCGGCGGTAAGGGTAATGTCCATGACCCTCATGCACATTACCATAAGAGGCATCTGTTTGGTACATGTAATAATAGTCTCCACACTTTTCAACTGTTGGGTCGTGTACGTTTGCTAAATTCCATTGAGAACGGCTGGCCCATGCAGAAATAGACGTATAATTATCTGCGTAAGTAGGGCCTGCAAATGTATTAACAGGTGGCAAAACCGGCGGTTGCTCTACAGGTGTGGTCGTACTTTCAACATCATTCTTTTTACAGCCTGTTGCAAAAATCAACAACCATCCTGTTAGTATGATCAATAAACTTTTCATTAAGAGCAATCGAAATCTCATAGCTTTTTGCTTTTGAAAGAATTTAGCAAGTAAAGATTAAAAGATTGCCTCTAATGAATTCGATATTAAGTTTCAATCTTTCGACAAAAAGTATCAGTTATCTGGCTGCAACATTGCTTGTTGTTTTGTTATTAGACTTAAACTGTATGGATTGTATTATCAATGTACCTTCCTCCTGTTCATTCATTGCCCTGCTCACCATATACAGATTATGAAATTTTCCATCTGTTACCGGCTCCATTTTTAGCCTTATGATGAAACTACTGAATCCTCCCGCTCCCTTATTGCCCTTTGTACCTGCCGGCAGTGAACCTTCTCCTATTTTCTTCCCATTAGGATTGTCTAAACGGAGTTCAAATGCATAACCAAATTTTGGTGACTTGTCCCAGGCTACAGCCAATTCTACTGCATCGATCTCTGTCAGATCAACGTTATCGATACTAAAGGAGCCTTGGTCCTTCGGTACGATTAGGAGCAACATATTGTTGTAGCTTATAGTGGTATAGCCCTTGAGACTAAGGGCTGCTGCCGTACTCACCTTGTTGTTTCTTAAAGCAGCAGTAGCATGCCCCGTTAAGGGCTTGTTACCAGCACTTCCTTTATCAGTATAACTGGCTGAAAGTACCAATACGCCTTCATCAGTTGGCTTTTTACCCAGTGTAGTAGGTACAGATCCGCTCGGAGGCAGTGACTTTTGTTTTTGTTTGTCATCAGACAAGGACAGCACCCACGATACGATTTGCCTGGCATCACCCTCGCTTAAATTGGGATGGGCTGGCATAGCCGTTTCGCCCCAAACCCCGGAACCTCCTTTGATAATTTTATCCACCAGGTATGTAGATGCATTAGGATCTTTTTGGTAACGCTTTGATACGTCTTCGTAGGAGGGCCCAATGGACTTTCCTACTTCCTTATGACAAGCTTTACAATCCAGCGATAGTACCAGATTTTTTCCAGTCATGGATTCTGTCATCACTTGATGCCCCATGGAAGCACCAGCTTTGTCCAACCCTTCTACATAATCAGCAGAAACAAAAACATTGCCCACATCACCAGCAACAGAAGGATCATCCGGATCCCTAACACTGACTGTATAAGCTACTGGCTTACCTGGAAAATAGAAGGATTTGTTCCCCTCAATCCTGATGTTGACTACTGGCGCCTCATTGCCTGCATAAACCGATACAGGAGCACTTTTCGCCTCTGCCTTTTTATTATCCTTTACGACCACAAAGATTTTATAATCACCAGCTTTATCCAATGTATGTTCCAGACGTGGTCCTTTTGTTTCTTTCACAATATCATTCCCGATATGCCATTCATAAGTCATGGGGTCTTTTTCCAGGTCTTTTGCATCCACCGACGCAACTACCCTGAATGGCAAAGCGCCTGAGGTTTTATTGACCTTGATACCAGCTACAACAGGTGCACGGTTGCCGCCATTAAAATCAATTCTTGACAAACCAGCATCAGGATTCTTGGTAAACCATCCACTACCATATTCCAACAGATATAATTTACCATCAGGTCCAACCTCCATATCTATTACAGCATTCAGTTTAGTATGTTCAATGAAGGGCTCCATCTTATCAAAATCACCATTTGGTTGAAGCGTTACGGCTTTGATCCAGCCCCTTACCCAGTCGTAAATAAATAATTTACCATTGTAATAACCAGGCAGCCGCGTTTCTTTAGGAAAGAGATCGGTATAATAAACCGGACCGGCCATAGCGTTGCGGCCACCGCTGCCTACCTGTGGAAAATCTTGTGAAGGATCGTAGGGATACCAAATGAATGCCGGTTGCGCCGGGGGCAGGTTTTGTAAGCCACTATTATTACGGGATGCATTGATTGGCTTTGCAGGATCAAAAGCTTTTCCCGCTTTTCCGGTATTAAAATCAAATTCGTAATAGGCATAATTGTTCCCAACAAAAAGTGGCCATCCAAAAAATCCGGCTTTTCGTGCCTGATTGATCTCGTCATAGCCACGGGGTCCTCTGACTCCAAAACTATCTTTAGTGGCATCAGGTCCTACTTCACCCCAATACAAAAAACCATTTTTGGGGTCAACAGATATGCGGTATGGATTACGGTTACCTTGCACATAAATTTCAGGACGTGCTCCCTGTTGACCTTTTGGATATAAATTTCCATCTGGTATTTCATAGCTGCCATCTTCCTTAACACGGATGCGGATGATTTTACCACGTAGATCATTCGGATTACCCGCAGTGCGGCGGGCATCGTATTGTTCATGTCCTGGACGCTGATCTAAAGGTGCATACCCACCATTGGGATGCGGTTGCTTTGGCTCATCAAAAGGTGTGGAATTGTCTCCGGTGGAGAGATACAATAGGCCATCTTTGCCAAAAGCAATAGATCCGCCCGTATGGCAGCAAATCTCCCGCTGTGAATAAAACTGCAGGATCACTTTTTCTGATGCCATATCAATTTTATCGTTCTCGAATTTGAAGCGGGATAAACGGTTCACCGAGGTATCAGCAGGGCTATAAAAAATAAAAACATAATGATTCTTTTCAAAATTTGGATCTGCCTGAATCCCCAGCACACCTTCTTCCGCATTCACACCTGGTGTACTGGTTTTATAATATACATTCAGAAAGCCCGCTTGCTTTATTGTGGGATCTCCCTTTTTATACAACATAATTTCGCCTCGCCTTTGAGCAATCAATACATCCAGATTGGGCAGGATGGTCATTTCAGTAGGCTCGAAAAACTGGCCGTTCACCAGAGCAGCCTTGGTAAAGCGGTTTTCTTCAGGTACTCTTGCCGTTCTGGCTTTCCCGTAATTCAGTTTTTTGTTATCGCCTATAGCGTATTGAATCCCGGCAAGTAGGTGTTGTAGATAAGGAGCTTCGGAAAAGGATTCCTTTGTATGACCGAGTCCAGTATAAAATACCCTGCCACCGTCATATTCGTGATACCACGCCATAGGATGTTCTCCCATTTTATGACCGCCACCATAACTTTTTTCATCAATAGAGAGCAGCACATGTACATCCTTATTCAGCTTTTTGTAACTGTAAAATTCATCCTTTCGTTTCCATTGCTTGGGTAGATGCTTGGTGGCATTGTTATCTGCATCCACCACCTGCAATATCCCTTCCTGTACGTTGGGGAAGGTATCGTTGATGCCAGGATGGTCCCAAAAATAACCACCTACCAGACGGCCATACCAGCCCCAGTCATACTCGCCATCTGCAGCAGCATGAACGCCCACAAAGCCCCCACCCGCTTGTATATATCGCTCAAATTCCGCTTCCTGATAATGGTTCAAAATATCACCGGTAGTACTTAAAAAGACAATTGCTGCATATTTATGAAGGCTATCTTCTGTAAACCAGTCAGCGTTAGAAGTAGTGTCTACATCAAAATTATGTTGGCTAGCTAATTGCTTAATGGCTGATACGCCATAAGGAATAGATTCATGGCGATAACCTGCCGTTTTGGTAAAAACCAAAATCCTGGGTTTGCCGGATCTCTTTGTACAAGATATAAAGACAAATAACAAAACAACAATAAGTACAAAGCCTTGAAGGCAAGCAAAAAAACGTTTCATATGCATTAACGATAAGTTTTAAATTTCATAGCACTACTTGGGTAGTTCCAAAAATTCTTTGGAACGTGCCGCAAATCTAAATAGTGATTCATCATTAAGCAAATTGTAATCACAGGACGAAACAAACACCTGGATTATTTAATGAACAATATTTTCAACCAGGTGTTTGCAATAGAAGCGAAAGGACCTGGTGGCCGCCCCCTATGATTATGTGTTGATGTTCAAGATCCTGATCCTGCAGCAGTAATTAAGAAGAGATGGGTAAAAATCTTGGAGTTGCAGATTTAAAAGGTGGCACCAATAGATACCACCTTATTGAATTCGGCATTATCGCTCCGGATCGTCATTCACCGACGCACGTTCTCCTCCCATTACCTTGTTTTCTTTATTTTCATGATCATACTCTTCAGCTTCTTCTTGGATTGTCTGGTCCAAATCGTTACTTATAGTCGTTTCACGCTTGTCTTCATCTTCCCTGCCATAGGCGCTCCCTCTTTCTCTATTCCTTTCATTTTTATCCCACGTTTCACCAATGTTGTGAAATTCAGATCCTTTTCGAACATCTTTCATTTTAAAAAATTTAATTGAGTGAACAGAATAATCAACCGAAAAAACTATGCCTGTAGTACCAAATAAACAACATTACAGAACTTCTTAATCTCTACCGCCAAGCCATTGTTCTATATTGACAATCAGCAAATTACACAACAAAACCCCTTCCTGCCGTAACCAGTTACATATAAACATCCAAATCATGGTATTAAATTTGGTAAAATAAAACGAAATTGATTTTACCAATCTTAAGTATACGATTCAACTCAAAATGCCGGAAAAGCCTATCAAATATGTAGCTGCCATTGCAGATATTTATGTTAAAGAAACAGATACAGGGCAATGGACTGAATTCTTTAAAAAAGCTTCTGAACTTGCAGATGTTCTTTGCCTTTGCGGTGATTTAACGAATACTGGTGATGAAATGGAAGCACAGGTGCTTGCTGACGAACTGCATGCCTGTTCTATTCCTGTTATCGCTGTTTTGGGTAACCACGACTATGAAAAAGAAAGGCATAAGCTGATTCGCAGCATGCTGCAAAAGGCTGGGGTACATATGCTGGATGGCGAAGCTATTGTAATAGGAGGCATAGGCTTTGCTGGAGTCAAAGGCTTTGGCGGAGGCTTTGATAACCATATGTTATCGATGTTTGGCGAAGGAGCTATGAAAGCCTTTGTACAGGAAGCCGTAGACGAGGCCCTTCACCTGGAACGCGCCCTGTCAGTGATTGATCAGGATTATACAGACGTTGAAAAAAAGATTGCATTACTGCATTATGCTCCTATCAAAGAAACCGTCCAAGGAGAGCCAGACACTTTACTCCCTTTATTGGGATGTTCCCGTCTTGCGGAACCACTTGTCAACAAGAATGTATATGCAGCTTTTCATGGACATGCGCAACAGGGCAAATTAGAAGGAACAGCTCCAAACGGGGTAAAGGTGTATAATGTTTCCCGGCAGGTCTTGAATCGTTCGGGCTTTGAACTACCTTTCTTTTTATTGGAACTATAATACCTTTCACGATTTCACATTTTTCCGCGAACCCAAATATTAGAATCTAATTAAAAAAAAGGAATAATTTCTCCTAATGAAAACCTTGAAGTAGTTTGCCATGTGTCATCATCCGGCCTTTAACCTTTAAAACCCTTTGAAAGCCACCAAATGAAAATAAATATAACACTAATTCTTTCCATTATTATTACGGTAGGCCTCGTGGCTTTTGGCTTCACAGCTTTTCAGATCTCTTCTGAACGTAGTGAACTAACCAACGAACTGGAAACCAAAACTATACGACTGGCTGACGAATTCTACAAAAATTATTTGACCGACCTGGAAAAAGGTGACAGCCTGCATAAACAAACAACTGATAGCTTAATCAGCCAATATAATTTTTCAGGCATCATAATCTATTTTAATGCTGATAGCATTGTTTCCCTGAACCAGGACGCAAAAGCCTATATCGAACCCTCTACAGATTATATAGCCCAGGCTCTGTCTGCAGATACATCAATGGGGCACATGATCACCTTCGGTAATACAAGATTGTACCAGTTCATCAGGGTGATTAACAGAGAAAACTTGCCTGAAATCGCCATTGTCTTTTATGCTAATGCCACCTATATTAAAAATATCATCAACAGAATCTGGCTAAGAAGTTTTGCACGTTGGTTTTTACAAGCATTGATAATATCAGTGATCACACTTCTGATTGTTCGACGAGGCATCCTTACCCCATTGAATAAAGTGATAGAGTGGACTAAGGCAGCACGATACGGTGATGTGGAGAAATTAAAGAAACGGCCAACAATTGATTTTTTAAAACCACTATACAAAGAGATTTCTGGTATCGCAAGAGAGATACAGGAAGCAAAAGCAATCGCCCAGGAAGAGGCAAAACTAAGAACATCGGCCGAATCAGTCTGGACTCCCGAAAGGTTGAATGGCGAGATGAAGCAATTGCTGCTGGATAAAAAATTGATTGTCGTTTCTAACCGTGAACCATATATGCATATCCGTGCTGGAAAAGAGATAAAATGCATTATGCCTGCAAGCGGTATGGTAACAGCTTTGGAACCTGTTTTGAAAGCCTGTGGCGGACTTTGGGTGGCCTCTGGCAGTGGTGATGCCGATAAAGAAACAGTGGACGAAAACGATAAAGTAATGGTGCCTCCTGATGAAAACAAATATACCCTGAGAAGGCTTTGGCTCACTAAAGAACAGGAAGACCATTTTTATTATGGCTTTTCCAATGAAGGGCTCTGGCCCCTTTGTCATATTGCGCACACAAGGCCAGTCTTCAGAAAAATAGACTGGGATTATTATGTGGAAGTAAATCAAATGTATGCAGATGCCGTATTGGAAGAAATAAAAAAAGAAGAAGAACCCTTTATCCTGGTACAGGACTATCATTTTGCTCTTTTACCAAGGTTTATTAAAGAAAAAAGACCCGATGCTAAAGTGGCGATCTTCTGGCATATTCCATGGCCTAATGCAGAATCATTTGGTATATGTCCCTGGCAACGAGAACTCTTGTTAGGCATGTTGGGTGCAGACTTGATCGGTTTTCACACACAATACCATTGCAACAACTTTCTGGAAACAGTGAACAATTCTCTGGAATCAAGAGTAATTTGGGAGAATTTTTCAGTTAAAATAGGTAACCATTTTACACTGGTAAAACCCTTCCCTATTAGCATTGCCTTTACCCTGAAAGACTTTGAAAATAATAATGAACCCAAAACAGATCCCTCAGAACTTTTGAAACAATACGGATTGAATGCACAATACTTTGGAATTGGTGTAGACCGTATCGATTATACAAAAGGTTTATTGGAAAAGTTCCAGGCCATTGAAAGATTTTTGGAGAAATATCCCTTTTATCGGGGAGAGTTTACCTTTGTACAAATAGGTGCCCCCAGCCGTACTTTAATTAAAAGCTATGCCGATATAGTGAGTGCGGTGGAAAACGAAGCAAACAGGATAAACTGGAAATTCAAAACAAAAAATTGGCAACCCATCCTGTTTCTTAAAAAGCACCACAGCCATGAAGAAATAATGCCCTTTTATCGTTCTGCCAATTTTTGTATGGTCACTTCCCTGCACGATGGGATGAACTTGGTAGCAAAAGAATATATCGCAACAAGAGACCACAATGACGGCGCTCTTATCCTGAGCCAGTTTGCAGGTGCATCGCATGAATTACACGGTGCGCTGATTGTAAATCCTTATGACATTGAAGAAACGGCAGATGCAATAAAAGAAGCGCTTGAAATGCCCAAAGAACAGCAACAACACAAAATGAAACAAATGAGAAGAATGGTAATGAGCCACAACGTATATGCCTGGGCCTCAAGCATACTACGCTCAATGGCTTCTATCGAAAACTAACCCTCTATGAATAAACCATAAACTCATAAATCTTTTTCCATCAAAAAATGCCTCAGCCCAACCTCTAAAAATTCATCACCCACAATCTCATACCCATTTTTACTATAAAACCCCATTGCCGAATCTCTGGCATGCAACATCATTTTCTGAAAGCCATTTTCTTTGGCAATAGCCTCTGCAAAGGCTAT
>CBKWHA010000202.1:0-10287 GCA_966674115.1 uncultured Chitinophagaceae bacterium | reverse complement strand
TATTCAAGAATTTTATCTAATAACAATTTCAAATTTTCTTTATCATCAACATTAGCAGGCCTATGAAGTGTGATCAGAAAATATTCATGCTCTGACAAGTTGTGTTCAGTTAAAACAGAAGGCTTTCTTAATCTGTCTAAATTTTGGAGCAATGTATCTATCATGGTATTACCTACAAAATGAATCCGTCTCTTTGCTACACCATTCTGCATTAAATTTTCATTGGCCACATCGCTGGTTGTAAAAAAATGGTCGCATAAAGAATCAGTAACAATTCTATTGATTTCTTCAGGCATGGTCATATCACCAGACCTGATGCCAGCCTCAACATGAACTACGTCAACACAGAGCTTTTTGGCAACAATGGTACAGGCCATTGTAGAAGTAACATCTCCTACCACCAGCACTACATCAGGTCTGTGTGCCAGTAACTCTTTCTCAAACTTCACCATGATGGATGCAGTTTGCTCGGACTGACTACCACCTCCCGACTCAAGATTTATATGAGGTTCCGGAATATTTAATTGTTTAAAAAAGTTATCACTCATATTTTTATCGTAATGCTGCCCTGTATGCACTAAGCGATAACTTAAATCATATTCGTTCTTTTTAATTTCAATCTCCTTTATGATAGGTGCTATTTTCATAAAGTTTGGCCTTGCTCCTGCTACTAGTGTTATTTTCATGACTCAGTTTATTTAATACTTTTAAAAAAGTTAAAACCATCATATCTACATTACTTCTTTTGGTAACGATTTCCCTTACTTGTGCAGCATTCTCCTGGAAGTAAGTTAAGTTCTCTGCCATTTCAGCAAGGGCATTTGCCAGGCTTTTTTTACAATCAGGCAAAAACTTTAAGCCATTGAAACCATTGATCAGCAAATCATTTTCAGTGCCATCAGCATCACTTACTATAAATGGTTTATTGAAAAGTACGGCTTCATTCAGCACCAATCCGCCGGTACCTGGTAAAACAATACAATCTGCAGCTTTTATGTATTTGCCAACTTGCTTGTGTCTGCCCAAAAGTTTTACATGATCAGCCAGGTTTAACTTGTTTATTAAGTTCTGGCATGCCTGAAAATGGGGTCCGTCTCCTATTAGGTAAGCCTTTATTTTAAATTTGCTGGATTTTAAACAAAGAGAAACTGCTTCAATTAATAACTCAACTTTTTTATCTCTCCCCATTCCTCCACAATATAGAAAATTAACCGGATCCTGATCAAAAAGCAATTCCGGCGCTTCGCTATCCGGATCATCAACATAATCATCAAGGTCAATTCCATTATATGCAATGGATATCTGGCTATCCGGGTATCCAATTTTTAATAATTTTTCACGGGCAGTGGAGCTATATGTAATATGATAATCTGCCTTTTTGTAGAAAAAGCCGATTGCCAGATTTCTTATTAATTTTCTGTATCCGGAATTATGATATGGATCATCCCAGTAACACGTCCACATGATCACTTTTCTACCGGTAGTCTTTGCCCAGTTCAGGATCTGCCTAAAACTTCTTGTACCAACATGCGCAAACATGATGATAATATTTGCATCGAATGCTTTTACCGCATCAAACATTCCTTCATAATCAATTCTTTCATAAACCCCCATATTGCTGACTACTTCTTTATGGTATGATACCGGGAAACGAACATCGCCTTCATATTGAGGCCTGGCATCAGCTTTATTTAGTTTATTTCCTGCAAAAAGCATCCAATCGTATCTGGAAGATGCAAAAAGCTTGTTATAAAAACTTACCCTATAGGGTGCCAGCATATGAACTACAAAAGCGACTCTTGGTTTCATAATCAACGTATAAATTAAGGTTATAGTCTTACATATTTTTCATCCTGTAGTGTTGTAATCACAGTCTTGGGCTGATAATTATTCTTAGTTATTACCTGCAATAGATTTTCGATAAACAGATCCCAGGAATTTGAAACATAATATTTATTGATCCCCTCCTGCAACTCTCTCAGTTTATTTTGATAACGCTCCTTATTATTTAATAGGTCACCTATGGTAATGAAAAGATCATCATGAGAATTATAGGTAAGACAAGCACCATATTTTTGCAGATCAACAAAGTTTCCAACTGAGGGTCCAATTATAAGTTTCGATGAATTCAGTGAATGAATAAGAGCTCCTGATGAAAACGTATCATGATCTAAGTAGGGCAACAAAATAATTTTTGAATTTTCAAAATAATGTGCCAATTCTCCGTCAGATAAAAAATGATCTTTAATTGAGATATTCAAACCTGCAGCCTGTTCAATTAACTGCCTTAAATATTCCTTATTTGCCTTGCCAATTATCGTTACGCCAAATAATGCATTGTTCTTCTTGTAGCTTTCAATAAACTCTGTCAAGCCTTTATAGGGGGTAATATTGCCCCAAATAAGAACATCAATAGGATCATTGTTCCTATTTTCTGATTGCGCATGCACTTTTTCATAGGCTGGATGACTTAAAAAATATACTTTATGCCCTGCCTCTGCAAAATGTTTAACCGCATCTTCAGAATGAACAACAATATATTGTGACAGCTTAGTAAAAAAGTTACGGTTGAACTTCCTAAGCAGCCAGAATCTTTTATAATGAGAATCCTTGTTATGACAAATCCAGACAATTATTCCACCCTTAATCCTGAAGAATAATAAACTTATAATTGAAAGAAACATTTGTAGTATCCCAAATCGTAAATGCATGATATCTTCCGGCCAATTTAAAACCATCACATCACTTTGCAATGCATACCTGAAAATATCGAAAGAAGCTGAAACAGGCTTTTTATTATAATTCACCACCCTTACTCTTTCTGATAACTTTTCATAAAAATTAATAATGTATTTATTAATTGTATGGGGCGTTGGTTGTGGGCTAAAAAAGTAACGGCTTGACCTCATTTACTAAGGGATAAATGGTTTATATACATTGTTATTTTATACTGATAATGAGCCTTTTCTACCTCTTTTAAAATCATAAAAGCCTTTTATATGGTAATAAACGTTCCTTAATCTTAAATTCTTTAAATGAAAAGCAAGTTCATATAAAATGAAATAAACTTTATTATACAAACTCATATCATTATTAAAAACAATGAATTTATTTCTGGTCATATAATAAGTTTTTAAGTGCGAAATATTCCGTGTAGAATAAGAAACATCATGAAATATTTTATACTGGGGACAATACAATATCTTATACCCTCTTCTTTTTAACCTTATGGCCAGATCTGCTTCGTCAAAATACATAAACAGATCTTCGTTAAACATGCCCACCTTCATTACTTTTTGCAAATCGAAAAGCACAGCGCAACCACTGAAAACATCTACTTCGTAAAATTTCGTCTCGTTATTTATTGTCTCAATTGATTGATTTATAACCTTGCCCTTTGCATAATTTATGATCCCTCCCGTATACCATGGATTCCCGTTTAAATATAGAATCTGCGGTGACACCCCGGCTGCATCTTTATTCAGATTTAAAATCTGAACCAGTTCACCAATTAAATTAACATTACTGAACGCATCCGGGTTCATTAGAAAAAAGTGTGTAAAGTCTGGGTGGTTTTCATTCAAATATGTCAAGGCATAATTAACCCCGCCTGTAAAACCAAGATTTGTAACTGAACGCAAAATATGTAGCCGTGCGTCTTTAATTTCCAGGAGCACAGAATATGATTCCTCAGTAGAAGCATTATCAACAAGTAAAATGGAAACCTCCAGCGCACTTTCATTTATAGAACTGATCAGCTTCTGTATTAGATGCGAAGTTTTATAGTTAATTATTATGACCGCAACTTTTGCTTTCACAAAAAAAATATTAATTAGTAATTAGAACCGGACTTAAACAGCCAACTGAAGATCTCCTGCTTTTTCATCAGTTGCTTCGGCTATTGCCCTTTTCTCTTGAAACGATTTTTCAATTAGATAAAAGACCAAACAATAGAATGGAATGCCAATACTTTTGGAATAGTATTGACTTGTAACCAAAAGTATTATGGCATAAAAAAATAAAAGTTTCAAAAATTTATTATCGTAAGAAAAGAATTTATCTTTTAACCCTTTAAAATTTACCCATAAAATGTTCAAAACATAAAAAATTCCAAATTCATTATACGCGCCAATAATCCCAACATCGCTTCTATAGAAATGATGATAAACCCGGATTAATTCCATTTCCTGCCCATAATTAGACCTCAAATGTGGTGGACCATTACCAGTAAATTTAGCTATCCAATGCCTGGGCCAATATTCATTCAGGAAAAAATCAGCTCCTAACTGACGTACATTATCTCCATACTTTAGTTGTTCATTTGTCATTTCAATATATTGAGCAAACAGAACGTCCTTGAGACTTAAAAGGATCGGTGCTACAATCAAAATAAACATTACTGCATTTAATTGCGCTCTCCCCTTAACAAGAAAGATGGCAATAATAAGGCATGCGATTGCTGATACTGCAAATTGACGTGTTCCATAACAATAAAAGCCGATTAAGCCAATGAGTACATATATCAGGTAGTTAGATTTTCTTTGTGTGAGGTATCGATAAAAATAATAAAACAAAAAAAATGCGCCATACTGTTGGCCATAAATCATGAACCGGTATACACCACCCCGGTAAATTGAATAGCTATCAGATTCCTCCTTTGTAAAAAAATAATAATGGGGATAAGTAAATTGTTGAATAATGGTTAAGAATGCCCAAACTAAACCAATAAATATCATCATTTTGATAATCCGTTCACTGGGAAAATCAAATATCAGAAGTACAAAATAAAAGAGCCAAAAAAGGTTAACACGTAATATCAATAAAGAAAGTTTCAAAGATTGATCATGAAAAAGTAATGCACCATAAGCGCTTAAAAGAGGGATCAGCATGAAGAAGAAAACATTGGTCTTAAATTTTAGTTTTCTTCTAAGAATAAAACTATAATTGGCTACAATCAATAATAGGCACATCAACACCACTGCCTCTAAAAGATTGAATTTCTCCTCAGATATCAAGCTAAAAGACCATAGATTAATGCTAACCAATACAGTAAAAATAATAAACCCGAATTTCAGTCGCTCATTGGTATTGCTTAACGTCATGGTTAAAAAAAATTAATAGGACACAGTTTAACACAAACTAAAGTAATTAGTATAGTCTGAACTTATCGTTCACCTGACACTTCGTATTGATTCTAATAACTGCTTCTTTAAGCTATCCAGTCTACCTGAAACTATACCATTATTTATAAACTTGATTTCTTTCTTTATAGCTCCCCTTTCATCAAAAGCACGTTTTAAATTGTGTAAAATGAATTCTTCATTTTCAGCAGTACAATCTCCTAACCACCTATACTTTAATGTTTCACAAAAAAGTCCATTGAATTTCCGGCTATAAGCCATAGGAAAAACAGGTACTCCTGATGAAAATGCAGCTATACATGCATGCATACGGGATCCAAAGAAAAAATCCAGGCCGCTGATATAAGTTTTAGCTTCAATTGGAGATTTGAACACCGGAGCTAGTATTGACCTTGGGTATTTTTGATGAAATTCTTCAGCTACAGTATAATCGTCTTCAATAGATTTTCTTCTTGATAAAACATGAGAAATAAAATGTATTGTAATATTGTCAAAGCGTGCGAAATGACTAACCGCATTCTCTATAAGATTACGATAATCTGCATGCAAGTCAAACTGGTTTTTTTTTGTATATCCCCCATTCCATAATAAACCAGATATATTGATACCAACATGAATGCTATTATTGCCAAATTCTTTTTTTTCAAATGGCATATAAAAGGCAACATCAATCGCTTCCTTTATCTTGTTTTCTGATAAAAACTGAGCAGTGTAATCTAAACTTTGTTTATCCCTTGAAATAACCAATTCCATTCTCTTCATAGCTTTAAATGCCCTTTCTTCATTTCGCTTTGATTTAAATGGCCCAATAGTTTGGGGGAGTAAAATTTGGGGTGTCCTCAATAAATTAAAAAATCTCTTCGAGTTTAAAAACTTTTCATGCCTTTTCTCGCCATAAATATCAGTGAAGCTGTCTCCTTCAGAAATATCAAAAATAATATCCAAATTCAATAAAAGCCTGGTTTTGCATCTTTTAGGGAAAAGGGCTAACCTGGCAAGAGATTTCCATTTCGAATGGTCATTTCCTGCTACATTATTAAAATTAATTTCAGTGTTGTTTATAAAAATCTTATCCATGCTTTTACCTCTGGTGCCAATTAGTGTAAAGCTTGCTTCAATATTATTTTCTTTACAGATGTCATTTAATATAGCTAGTGACGAGTATGCCAGAGCTGCTACACCTAAATTATTGCTATACGGATTTGCCCAGATAATTCCAATATGAAGCATAAATTGTAATTTATTTATCGAACCATGAACAGTTTAAGTTTTCACAATCAAAGGTCCCTAACTATAAAAGCAAATTGGAACAATGAAGCAATTGTTCACGCTTGCCTGATTTATAAAACCTGGTTTTATTGGATGATCATTTAGAACATTGGTTTTCTACACTCCGCCTGTCTTTCCAGTACAAAATCTCAGTATGATTACAGGGAGTAAAGGGATCCGCAATCACATCATGTGCAGATATTCTCTTTTCCGGGGGAGGTAGTTTCATATAATTGCCATATTGCCTTTTTAAATAAGAATCCCAACTTTTCGGAACGTAAACTTCAGCATCTTCAAATTTCATTCTCACCAGGTTGTCCAGTTCTTTTTTAGTAACAAAAGTGCCACTCTTCATGGCACCATAATATTGTAAATAGTTACTGGAATAAACTAAAGGAAGAGGTGCATATTTTGAAATTGTCTTCAGCACTTTAGCTCTTTTCAAATTATTGTTGAAACGTTTTAAAAGCTTATTTAAAGTAATTACAAAAAAATTATGGGGAAGGTAGGAACGGTCGTAAACGAATATGTCAACCTGTAACCCCTCATGCCACTTCATATTGCTGCCGTTTATATGTGTGTAGCTGCTATACTTATCTCTCAACCTTGCATCTACATTGCTATTGTGTGGATAGTATTTATCTGTTTGGGGGGTTTGAAAAAAAATATCGTTTGGTAATTCCGGCACCGCATATTCGGTGAACTTTTCATAATTATCCCTTGTCATACCTACATCCAAATCATCGTCCCAGGGAATAAATCCACCATGCCGTACTGCACCAATGAGCGTTCCGCCTGTAAGAAAATATTTTATATCGTACTTAACACACAAATAGTCAAATATTTTCAGCATACGCAACATAACTAGCTGGCATTGCCGGAGTGGAGTTTCTCCCTTCTCTCGTTCATCGGGAAACAGATCCTGAAAATCTAACATTGTCGTATGTTTAATGGGCGTCATATGCTAAGTTAATCAAACATCAGGTTTCATTTAAACATTATCGTTTCTTCTGTTAGAGCTCCGTTATCTATTGCCCTTTTAACATACTGGCTTGTTATGTCTAATACCTGGCCCGTTGAATTATCCAGGAGTACACCTAAGGAGAGTAATGCTACACTCCTTGCTGATAAAAGCGAATCCAAAGGCTCTATACCAAAAGCTTTACGCCTCATTGGTGTATTCGTGCGTTCCGGGTTGATACAGTTGATCCGGATAAACTGCGTGTGCCACTCTTCGGCCAGTGCTTGAGTAAGATTCACTATAGCGGCTTTAGACGAACTGTACAAACTGTAATAAGCTCTTCCATAAGTGTAGGAACTAGAGGTAAAATTGAGCATATGGCCCCTGCTCTCTTTTAAATATTCATAGGCAGCCAGAGCTACATGAACAGCTCCTATATAATTAATCTGAATGGCTTCAATAATATCTTTGTACTCCATTAATACCAACGGCTGCTTCACCAGTATACCTGCAGTATTTACAACATAATCGATTCGTCCATACTTTTCATAAATTGTTTTAAATTCTTTTTGCAGCAAATCAAGTTTAGTAACATCCAATCCTGTACGCCGGCTGGCAACTACTACCTTACACTGGTAGGCTTTAGCAATTGCTGCCATTTCAGCTCCAATGCCACTTGTTCCGCCTATTATAACCAACACCTTGTTTTTTAATTGAGCAAGGCTATGTGAGGTCAGGTTATTGCAAATCGTTTTTTTGGTATTGAGTTGTAAAAGTTTATCAATAATCTGTAAGTCTTCTTTATAGGTTAATTTAATATTGTTATGTTCACCATTGACCAGGAAGATTTTTTCGTCCGGAAGATATTTAAGAACAACCCCGCAGTCGTCTGTTGTTTTAAAACCTGGGTCTTTAAGCGCCAGATCATAAGCAGCCTTTATGGTTTGCCACTTAAACCCCTGCGGTGTCTGGCCATTACGAAGCTTTTGCCTTACCGGCACAGATTCTATTGTATTTGTAATAGGATCTGCAGATATGATCGTATCTGTTGTTGGCACTACAACATCAACTGCATTATAATATTCCAGCGACTGTATAACATCCAGTATGATTCTATCATTAACAAGAGGCCGTACAGCATCATGAAAGATCAGGTTAATGTCCTCCTGGTCTGAAATTGGTTCAGAAGCGTTGATAGCAGCAACAGAGGATTCATATCGTTCACACCCGCCTTTGATGACTTTCTTAACCTTGGTAAAAGCACGGCTGGAAACAATTTCTTCAATCCTTTCGATACAATTCACACTTGCTACAACAATAATTTCATCAATGTTTGAGCAATTCTGAAAAGTTGTTATTGTGTGTTCCACTATCGGTTTGCCGGCCAATTTCATCATTTGTTTCGGAATCTCAAATCCGCTACGCTCACCATTCCCCGCCGCCAGAATAACCGCAACATTTTTTTTCCTCATTGTAAATTTCTATTTGTATAAATAATTTAACTAATCTTAAATTCGGTTAGGAGTTTTTCCAAGCTGCACTCGTAGTGCCTCATAAGCACGTACGAGTAATAAATAATGCCTTAAAAACGGGATGGTAAGCCGGTCGATAATCCTAATATCTATTCTTCTGCCCAACATAAATCTCAGACCTGAAAGCCTGGGACGAAACTGGTAGGCAAAATCCAGAAAAAGTTGAAAACGTTTTTTTCCGGGATCTTTTTGTACCGCTCCTCCATGGCGCTTTTCTTTTTTGACCAGTTGTGCAAAATCCCTTGCCGGATGGTGAACAATAACATTTTCTACATAATGAATAGTAAAGCCTGCTTTTTGTGCTTTCATGCCCCAAAATTTATCACCCATTGACATTAGGTGCTCATCAAATCCCCCAACCTTATCAAAAACATGTTTATAAGTAAATAAATTAGCTGTCACGCTGCCACCTCCATTTTCTATGAGCCATTTTTGAGGGAAAGCATATAATTGATTGTATTTTTCTACAACAGTTGGCCTTGCTGACTTTTGAATAATTTGTATAGCACCGGCAACCCTATAGCAAGATGTATGTGCAGTTAAATAATCTACTGCATTTTTGATCCAGTCTTTATCCGGTATACAATCTGAATCTGTAAAGCCTATAATTTCACCCTTTGCTATTTTTAAAGCCGCATTTCTTGCAGCATAGGAACCCGGTTTACTTTCTTCTATTACCTTGAAATTCTTTGGTAATACAAGGTATTGAGGAATGGTATCATTAGGATCGTTGTTTACAATAATCACCTCAAAATTTTCCTGTGGGTAGGTTTGGTTCATTAACGCATGAATGCACTTAGCCAAAAGATGCCACTCCCTAAATGTTGGAATAATAATAGAAACATATTTACATTCCATATCCATTGTCACAAAAATTTTAAATCTTTTAATTATTGCCCAACAAGCATATTTTTATAGTTCCTCAGATAATTCTTAGTTTGTCTCAAGGTCCTTTTAATATAAAAGGAAAGTGGTAAAGTCAATCTTAGCTCACTAACTTTTTTTGTTACATATTCTGGTATTATTTTTCTGTATGTTAGAAGATGTTCATAAATACTGATATTCACAGCTCTTTCAAGTTCTCGGGTTAATTTGTTTTGAGCCATCAAGTATCTCTTGATCTCCAACCTCAAACCGGTATAGTTATTAGCTATTTCAATACTTCTTTTTGTATCACAACTTTTATGTATCGAGTTTCCTTGTATGTAAATTTTGGTGAACGGTTCTGTACAAAAGCCAACAGTGGCATTTTGTTGCAACATTCTAAAAAGCAGGTTATATTCCTGCGAAGAAGTTTTGCTTTCATCCCACCCGTTAACCTGCAATAACGCCTCTCTTTTCCATAAGTTACTGCTTGTCCGGCCTAAGGCCGAATGAATGAGCC
>CBKWHA010000201.1:0-10447 GCA_966674115.1 uncultured Chitinophagaceae bacterium | reverse complement strand
CTTTTGTCAATAGCAATAGAAAAAAAACTAATAAAATTTGTGAACGCATTTAATTTTTTAATTGTTAGATCAAGATATTGTTGATAAAATAAGGCCTGTTCATAATCTTTCTAGAATTCTTATTTAAATTCAAATGCGGAAGCAGTAATTCCCGTAGTTCCCAAATCATTCCCCCCACCTCTTACAGTGATATAGTATGTACCTCCGGCAGGCAGGGTAATGGCACCTCCATTACCATTACAGCTTAATGCCGAAAGTTGTCCATTAAAAGGAGACACCCCGCAGCCAATCCACGTATTTAAACTGAGCAACATCACCGCGGCAGGATCCCAGCCGGTGGTAACATCCTGGCCGTCCTGCGGTTTCTTCTTTGATAACCATACTTCAAACCACACATTGTTTGCACCAGACCCTTTCACATGCATATCAATCTTATATTGCCGGCGCCCATAAAGGCGTACTTCCTGGTAAACACCCGCTTGGTTCCAACCCCCATTACCACCTTTGTAAAGAATAGAACCGGCTTGAGTGTCGATAGTAGCCGTTACATCATTGCTATAGGAAATATTTACCGGAACCCATTTGGTAATGTCGGAGATCAGGTTCACACGAGGAGCAAATAAAGCAAGAATATCATCTGCATTAAAATAAACAACGATTTTATTTCTATCCGGATCACTTGAAAATTTAGAATTAGTAATCGTTAATCCCAATGCAACTACCGCGCCTGCGTATTGGGATAATTTGGCTATGTTTATCTTAGGAGTTGCGTTTCCCTGGAGCACACCATTTTTATTGCTCATCGATATACTATTATTAAATGTGTAATCCGATGAATTCAATATCACGGTATTGGAAGGTAATGTACCGGCGCTTATCAGACCGGGAATTGCACTATTGTCAACTGCTACGGTGACATCTGTTGTAGCCAGGTCGGCAATACCTCCCCGCATGATAGGTATGGAAAAATTAACCGTGTTCGCAACGCTGTCTATCGTATAACTATTATCATCCAACGCAAGTACGCTATTGCTACCATTTGTAGCGGCAGGAAAATATACCTTACCAACGAGTGAATCAACAGGGAAATAAATGACCACTTTGTTCGAGGAGGTATTTACATCAAATTTATCCGCTTGTTTCACAACAATTCCCAGCGCTGCATATTTGCCGCTGTATTTGTTCATATTAGCCACTTTAATCTTAGGAGTGACCGTCCCTTTCATTATCCCGTTTGAATAAGCAATAGTATCCGTATGAGCAAGCTCGTAATCCGATGGATCAAGTGCTACCGTATTTGCAGGAAGCTTACCCGATTGTATAAAGCCCTGGATGCTGCTGGTATCCGCTGCCACATTCACTGCGAAAGGAGCATAATCCGAAAAGCCACCACGGTAAACTGTTACAGGGAAATTGATCAAATTTTTTACAGTATCAATATTGTAATTGCTCAGTGCAGCAACAATTCCATCATCATCTGGAAAATATACTTTACCTGTCTCTTTTGTTTTGATGCCCCCAAAATCATCGGGCCTGCACCCCAAAAACAAACACAGACACAAGGCGAAATGAATGACGAGCAAGAAACGAAATGTTTTATTTTTCATATGCATTTTTATTATTCAATAATGATTGTTTGAATTCAATTACCATTCTGAATTTTGCGCCCAGCCGGTTTTGGTAATCTCATCCTGCGGTATAGGGTACCAGGCCATTTTATTTTCAAAGACCCTATTCTCCAGCTTTGTAACCGTGTAGCTGTATGTAGTACCATTTTTACTGATCACGATACGGTTTACGGGTTTATTAAAATAGGTTGTCCCCTTTTTCCACCTGCGTACATCCCATAAACGCTGATCTTCAAAACCAAACTCCACATTGCGTTCATGTTCTATGCTTTGCTGGTTAAGCTGTTCCGCAGTTAAGGAAGGCATGCTCACACGCTGCCTTACAAGATTAATCGCTTCCAATGCCGTCATGCCATAGCCTTGTGGATCTGCTGTTGCCCCATACGCGTTATACATTGCTTCAGCATAATCCAGTAATATTGCTCCATACCGGAAATAGATCCATGTGTGTGCGGTACTTGTGTTTGCCATCAGGTTTACTGACTGGTTCACCCATTTGGAAAGATAATAGCCGGTTTTGGTTGCTTTCAGCGCTGGCAGGCCACTGTTACCACCCACAAATGTTTCAATAGCCGTAGAAGAAAATGTAGCGCCGTTATATACTACGGTTGCTGCCATACGTGGATCCCTGTTTGCATAGGGGTTGGCAGCATCATCAGGATTCGACCAGTCAAAGGGCCTTGCACCGGTAATATTGCCGTTATTATCTTTCTGAAGCACTTCAAACTCATCCACAAAATTTTGCGTGGGTGTGATGCTATTGCCTTCACTATTCTGAAAGACAATCGGAAAGTTGCTTTTTTCGATATTATTGGTATTGCCGTAACGCCGGTAAAAGATCAGTTCATTGGAATTGGCATTATTAGCGCCAAACAGGTTCGAATAATTTGCATCCAGCGAATACGCATTCAATGCAATAACATCATGTAATGCACTCGCCGCGTCCGCCCAGGTAGCCGTAGTACCGGCCTCCCTGAACAGGGGGCTTGCAGCATACAACAATGCCTTTGCTTTCAATGTTTTGATAGCACCGAATGTTACACGACCCTGACTGTACCATGAATAGGGTCCCAGGTTTGAAGGGATAATGATAGCGGCAGAATCGCATAAGGAAACAATATATTTGATGCATTCGTCAACCGTATTGCGGGATACATTTTTCCAGCTAGCAGGATCATCATAGTTCAATGGCTGGTGCATAATTGGCACACCGCCATAACGCTTTACCAGATCAAAATAAAAGAACGCTTTTAAGAACAGTGCTTCGCCCTGCATGAACTTTATATTGTTCCGTGCATTGTACAAGGCAGATGAATCAGCAGAGGTTATCTGCCCTTTAATGTAATCTATGTTTGCCCTGTCTTTATTGGCCAGGTAAAGATTTGCCTGCCGGATACCGTTAAAGTCCCGCCACCATGAATTATCGGGATTATTGTATTGATTCCAGATGCCATTATTAAATGTGTGCGATGCCCAGGTAATATTCGTTGCCTCTGCATTCTCCGTTACAGCTTCATAATCAAGGAGCGCAAAGCCATCAGGTAAATAACTATAAATATTCCATACCGCCTGCTGCACATAGTTGTAATTGGAATACAGATCATCAGGCATTACGTATGTTTTTACCTCTTGCACCTCCAGGTAATCCTTCTTACAGGACACATCAATAAAGAGGATGGTGAATAATGATATGATGACAACAATTTTCTTCATAGCATGATATAATTGTATGGTGTATCTTAAAATTTTATATTGAATCCGAAGTTTACCACTTTGTCCAACGGATAGCCCATCGAAAGATTCTCCGGTTCCAGGCCATCGATCTTGTTAAAGACAAATAAATTAGTTCCATTGACAAACAACCTTACCGAACCAGCTTTTTGCACCCCCCCTTTCTTCAAAAAAGTATATCCCAGTTCCAGGCTACGGAGTTTGATAAAATCGCCGCTACGCAGCCAGAAGTCGGAAGACTGATCGTTATTAGGATTGCTGAGAGTGGAAAGCCTTGGGGTTGTTGCCGTTGAGGCAGTCGCAGGCGTCCAGCTATTGTTTGAAAATGCAGTGATATTATTATTGTTTACAAATGGATGCGTATAGTTGTATGCCCCTGAAAGCAGGTTGACCGTGCGGTGCAGGACGCTTTGTGCAAATGCACTGAAATCAAATCCTTTCCAGGCGAATCCCAGGTTTAACCCAAGGGTGATCTCCGGCACATTGCTGTACCCGAACGCTTGCATATCATACCAATTGATAATCCCGTTGCCATCCAGGTCCTTATATTTCAGGTCACCAGGCCGTACATTGGCAAAAGATGATGCAGGCACACCTGCTTTTACATTGCCATCGGCATCAAAATCCGATTGCTGATAAAAGCCATCAAAGGCCAGGCCTTTTTCCTGGTTGATAGCAAAGCCTTTTTGATAAAGCCGGTCAAACGGTTGCGCCGTCTCTGATCTATCAATTATTTTATTTCTTGCAAATGCAGCGGAACCGGAAATATGGTAGGTAAAATCACCTGCTTTGTTGTCATAATTTACGATTGCTTCAAAACCCTTATTGCGCACTGCACCACTATTTACCCAGGGCAGATTAAATCCGGTGAAAGTAGGAACACTGGCAGAAGGAATTTCATAAATGCCCGTACGCTTTTCGCTGAATACGTCAACTGATGCAGACAATGTTTTCCAAAGACGGATATCAAAACCAAGATTGAAACTTGTTTTTAATTCCCAGGTAGCATTGGGGTTTGCCAGTTGTCGGATCGCCATGCCGCCTTGAAAAGAGTTACCGCTTCCTGTAATCCATCCGTTGGCGCCACTTGCCTGCTCTTCATGCAGGAAACGAAAACCTTCATTGATATTTCCTGCAGAACCATAGGATGCCCTGAATTTTAAATAGTCAACTACCTTGCTGCGTCTCAACAAGCCTTCGTTGGAAGCCACCCATCCAATACCAACCGCAGGAAAAAAACCGTACCTATTTCCAGGTGCAAAATCAGCAGACCCCATGTAAGCGCCACTAATATCAACAATATATTTTTGCGCATAGTCATACGTTACATCAGCTGACAATCCCTGTACACGTACAGGATAGTATTGCCCGTCATGTAGATAGCTTTCTCTCCTTCCCAGTAAGGTCCCTGAAAATGTGTGTTTTCCAAATGAGCGGTTATAGTCAAACCCCAATTGGAGCGTATTTCGGTTCCAGTGCGCCGTTCCGCCATCACTGGTTGAGCGCGGAACTTCATTGCCAATGGTTTTGTAAACAATGTTGCTGTCTGCATCCCTTACCGGCATATCCTGTGCATTTTTCACGATTTCATAGCTTCTTACGGCATAAGATGTTACATAGTTTCCCCCATATTGATTATTGAATGACACACCTCCAGTCAGATTCAACCCAGGCATAATAATATCCAGTTTTTGTCTTAACGTAACACCCGTCTGTAATGTTCTTGTATGGGCACTGTAGATACCATTTTGCTGTAGTAGCTCAACCGGGTTAAAATTGTATACCGAGCTATTGCCCCAGGTGCCATTGGGGTTCTTTACCGGAAAAGCCGCAGCAGGAATGGTCATCAGGTTATTAAACAATTGCCAGGCAGGGAAACCGGAAGGGGTATTACGGTCTTCAATAATGCCGGAAACATATGCCGACACCAAAAGGTTTTTGGTTAAGTCAATATCGGCATTGGCCCGGAGATTGAATTTGTTGTAAGTAGCATTTGTGCCAAAGTCTTTATTAATTGCTTTAGCATTTTTATACAAACCATTATTGTTCATATAATCTAACATTACAAAATACCTCGCAGTCTGATTACCTCCTCGGAACAACAGGTTATAGTCCTGGATATAGGATGTATTATTCAATAGTTCTTTATACCAGTCCACATTCGGATGAAAGGGATCGTTGGCTGCCTTGTATAAATCAGGATCGGGATATTTCGGTGAAAATCCATCGTTTACCAGGGCCTGGTTATACAATCTCGTATAATCATAAGCATTCATTACCCGGGGTAGTTGCACCGGGCTTGAAATGCCATATCTTGCATTGAGCACAACTTCACTTTTAGGCGCTATTTTCCCTTTTCTTGTGCGGATACTCAAAACGCCCGCACCGCCCTGCAAACCAAACATGGCGGTAGCAGATGCATCTTTTAGCAATGTCACCGATTCTATCTCGTAAGGTGAAAACCCGCTCAACGCATTTAAATCAACGCGGAAGCCATCCAGTAAAATGACCAATTGGTTGCCGGCGATATTCCAGCTCGTTTGTCCGCGTACAAAGAGGGTAGGAAAGTCATACCCCGGCTCTCCTGAGCCCGTAACAACCGTGAGGCCGGGTATCCGCCCCTGAAGCGTATTCAATAAATTGCCGGTAAACATTTTGGCGAGCTCTTTACCCTGCAGTGTATAAACAGCTCCGGTGCTTCGCCATTGCCGCTCCTTCTTAAAACCAAGATCGACCATTGTATCGACAGCTACCGCATCATTACCTGATGAGGGCTGTGCATTAATGACAATCGTTGACTGCGCCTTGGAAACGATGCAACAGCACAGTATGGTTGACAAAACCAATAATATCTTATAATGCTTTTTCATTTGTATATTTTTATTTCTTTCAATGGGGGGATCACTTACCATCCCGGATTCTGTCCGTTCCAGTCTTTTCCGTCGCCTAAATAATTGATACTGACCTGGGAGCTGGGGAAAGGCAAGTAATAGTATCTCTTTAGAAACGTACGCCTCATGAAAACAACCACTCTCCAATTCCTTTTCAGGGTGCCTGATGTGGCATTGGCTTTCGTTTGGATACCATGTAATGTTCCATTCAATACATCATATGCTTTCAGCCAGCGTTGAAGATCATTAAGGCGAAAACCTTCATAGGCAAACTCTATTGTTCTTTCGTTTTGCACAGCGTCCCTGAAATCGTCCTGGGAAGTAAGGTTCTTGTAAGGCATACCCGCCCTTTGTCGAATTTTATTAAGATAAGTCGTAGGATCACCCTGTGGTCCCTGGTACTCATTTAGCGCTTCTGCATAGCTCAGATAAAATTCGGCCAGCCTGAAAACAGGCCATGCAAAATGATTTTCACTGAAGTTGTCTATGCGGGGTACGAACTTATACGTTTCCAAAGCATAGCCGTCTTCCCCCACATCGCTGCGTCCATAATCAGTTGTAGGATATTGTCCGCCATCACCTAAGTAATAGGCCAATACGCCACGTTGGCTATTGTACCACATGCCGTCGTATAAAATAGTCTGGTAGAAACGCGGATCGAGGTTCTGCGCCCGGATCCATGTCGGGAAATCATCCCCCGTGCTTGTCAACGGCAATGTCCATTTTGTGCCGTCCCGTTTTTCATACTGTTGTATAAATTCAATAGGCACATTATTCTTAAAGGCCCACTGCCCTTGTTTTACTTTGGAAGTCATCCAGAGGCCCCAATACCACCAGTTATAGCTGGCTGCATCCATACCTTTGGTATTAACCAATATCAATTCCGAATTGGCATAAACGTTGGAAACAGCCTCATAATCCCCCAAACCTGCATAAGAGTCATCATTGGGTGTAGTTTCCGCTTTGCCTGTATAGTACAACGCAGCGCCAGAAGCAGGTGCAGCATCGATAACGTCCTTAGCCGCTTTGGCGGCTGTGAGCCAGCGCTCTTTATCATAATTAGGATAAGCAAGCACGGTATCATGAGCATTTCCAAAACGTGCACCATTAACAGCAGCCTGCATAGAAGGTGGTGTATTATACAAAGGGCTTGCAGCAAACAATAGCACCCTTGCCTTTAAAGCCTTTGCAGCGAGGCTCGTTGCCCTGCCGTAATCTGCACCACCCCAGGTTGCCGGCAATAAGGCCGCTGCCTGGTTGCACCAACTCACAATGCTGTCTACCGTAGTGGCTACCGAACTTCTACGGATGTCCAGTTTTTGCTCCCCGTCCAGAGGTTCCACAATCAGCGGAATACCTCCATACTGACGGAATAATTCAAAATGCTGCATAGCCCGGCAGAACAATGCCTGCCCTTTCACCTGCGCTTTCCAGGCTGCATCGGCATCTGTCACTTCATCTATATTTTTCAGGACAAGGTTGGCCTGCCTGATGCCGAGATAATGGCTTCCAAATCCTCCCCTGTCGATAGTTGCATCTACTGTTTGAATACCCGTAACATAGGCTCCAACATTCACCATCCAGTCATACTCCGGGTGGATCATATACAGTTCATCCGTTACCATATCGGGCCTTGTCATATCCTGGTTGGTATTTTGGGGAAACCCATTCGGAATACACAAATTGTACATTTGTGCTACTGCGCCTGATGCATTAAGCTTTGAATGAAATACCGTATCCACGGTAAATGTGCCGGCCTGCGGCTTTTCCAGAAAATCTTTCTTGCAGCTTACCGCAAGCAGCCCTATAAAAAACAATCCTGCAAATAATATTGAAATTGGTCTCATTTGTCTGAACAATATTTATCAGCCATTTAAAAATTGATATTAACGCCTGCGTTATACGTTTTGTAAAGAGGGTAACCAACATTCCCAAGATTCTCCGGGTCTCCCCATATTTTCGCCGGCGACCATGTATAAAGGTTATCGCCGCTGACATAGAACCTCACTGACTTGATCCCTATTCTTGTCATAAAGGCGTTACGAAGCGTGTATCCCACCGCAAGGTTTTGCAACCTGATATAAGAAGTATTGATCAGGAAAAAAGTATTGCCCGCACTATTAGGCCCGGTAGCCGCTGCATTTTTATCATAAGCCGCTATGGGGAAATAGATTTTATCCCCTGCATTATACCTGTCTATAGTAAACCGGGTAAGGTCAACGGAATAAATTGCCTGTTGCTTATCAATATGATATTGCCCTAAACCGCCTCTTGCCACGCCGGCGATGCCAGCAAACAAAGCAGACACATCGAATCCTTTGTAACTGCCTCCGGCTGTAAGGCCAAAATTGTATTCCGGATTGACGGTGTGGCCTGTTCTCACCCTGTCTTTTTCATTGATCACACCGTCGCCGTTTACATCTTCGAGGCGAACATCACCAGGTTGCAATGGCCTGCCTCCATAACCAAGGTCCTTTACATATACAGGATCACCGTTTGCATTGGTGTATGGTTTTCCATTGCTCGACGCAAGTACAGGCTGCGACAGTATAGGATTTCCATTGGCGTCAGTCGCATATAGCTGTGACCATGAGGTGTACAAACCGTTGGCTTTTAACAATAGCTGCTGCCCTACCGGACGCCCTGTTGTTGCCTGGTATTCCATCCCGGGAACAATGGCTTCGTCCTGAAACAATATTCTATTCCTCTGGATAGCAGCGTTGCCATGCAGGTAAAAATTAAAACCTCCTACCTTGTCGTTATAGCTAAACTCGAAGTTATGCCCCCAGCTTGTTACGCTTCCCAGGTTGTATGGTGGCAGGTTAGCCTGCACGAACGCCGGGACGGTTCCTTTGTAAGAAAGGATATTGGAACGGTTGTTCCTGTAATATTCATAAGTAAGGGACAATTTGCTTTTAAAGAGACGAAAGTCTGCCGCCAGGTTCATTTCCTTGGACACCTCCCAGGTTACATTTGGGTTGCCGAGTACTGCTTCGTTATAACCATTGATCGATTGTTGATTATTCAAGGTACCGAATGTATAACCGCCATTACTTCTCCAGGTATTGGGCAGATACAGGTAGCGTGCGCCTCCTATATTATCATTGCCGACCTCTCCATAAGAGGCACGCAGTTTTACAAAGTTTACGATGTTGTTTGCAGGGAAAAATGATTCGTTGCTTAACACCCACGATCCGGAATAAGACGGGAAGTAACCGAATCGCTGGCCTTCCGGAAAATTCTCTGAGCCATTGTATCCCATATCATATTCTACAATGTATTTACCTTCATAATTATAATTTACCCTTGCCGTAACCCCTTCATATGCATGTGGTAAATTGTACTGAAGCCAGGGATCATATTTTTTTTCCCTCATGCCCAATACCATGGCTGATAAGGTATGTTTACCTGATCCGAAGGAACGGTTGTAATTGATAGATGCTTCCGTATACAGCTTGCGCCATTTTCCGAGGTTGAAGTCAGCCCAAATCTGCGGCGGTGTTGCAGCAGTAAATTGTGTAAACACCGGATTTAGCGGGTCACCATTGGGATTGGGCCTTATTGAATATGACACCGGTGCGAAATTCCCATAGCTTCTGCTGGCAAAATAACTATCGTAAGAGCCTAACACTTTTATGGAAAGGCCTGGCGTCACCTTGTCCAATTTATACTCCGCATTCACAGAGGAGTTTAAGGTACTATTATTGGTAATATTCCAGTAATTATTTCTTTCCATAGCATACATAGGGTTGAATAGATCATAGCCGTTGGCCCAATAAGGCAGTACATATTTACCATTGATCATGCCAGGGGAGCTCATGGGAAATGCCCACAATATTCTCGTATACCACATAGCTCCATCATTGTCCATACCGCTAATAGTGACAAATTGCGTCCCCAGGTTTACAGACATTTTGAAATCTTTTGTAACATCGAAATCGAAGTTCCCGCGCAGGTTATATCGATTCTTTGAGAAGTCCATCTTGTCAGGGAAGGCCATATAATCCGTCTCGAAAAGCCCCCTCTGATTAAGGTAACCAAGCGATACAAAATATTTCATAAATGGGGTGCCGCCACTGACATTCACATTGGCCTGAGTTGTAGGCGTGTATTTCTTAAACAACTTGTCTACCCAGTCCGTACTAGGGTGAAAATAAGGGTCGTACCATGGATTGGGTTGGCCATCAGCCAATTTGG
>CBKWHA010000200.1:0-10510 GCA_966674115.1 uncultured Chitinophagaceae bacterium | reverse complement strand
ATCACTCATCACTCATCACTCATCACTCATCACTCATCACTCATCACTTCCCCATACTCCGGCTTCCACATATGTTTCCATCTTCGGTGGCTCCAAAGCCACATTTCCGGACAATCGCTGATCACTTTTTTAAGATAAGTAACATAATGTTTAGTAAGCTCAGCTTCAGAAAGCGAAGCAGGGTCCGTAGTAGCTACGGTAAAATGAGCTTCATAATACCCTCGTCTTGGCTTGGTAAAATAACAGAACACAACTGCAGAATTATTAGACCTCGCTAATTTTTCAGGCCCCCTGGTAAAAGGTGCCGGACGGTTAAAAAAATTGAACCACCAGGCAAACCTTAAATCTCCAGGATTTTGATCAGCCACCAGGGCCAACATGTATTGCTGATTTCTATAAGGCAAAATATCGTAGCGTATTTTATGTGCAGAAAGTAACTTTACACCGGTGCGGGTACGCATGTATTTGAACAGTCGGTCGACCGCCTTGTTATTAATAGGCATGTAAACTGTCAGCAACTGGTAGGGCGTAATCTTTGCCATTGCCAGGTTAGCTAACTCCCAGTTGAAATTGTGTGCCAGGAGCACCTCGCATTTCTGCCCTCGTTCGTATAATGGAGTAAACACTTCCGTATTACCGGTAAAATGCTTTTTGAAAAACCGGTCGCCAGCACTTAAAAACTTAATGGTTTCGATAAAATTGTCAGTGAAATTCCGGAAAAACCTTTTGGCAATCCACAATTTTTCCTCCTCTGTCTTCTCAGGAAATGCAATGGAAAGATTTTGCATGACGATGTGCTTCCGGTATCCAACAATATGATAGATAATAAAATAGGCAAAATCGGAGATCAGATACAGAATTCGCAGCGGCAATAACGACAAAAGATACAACAGCCCGAAAATGACGTAATACATAAAGCAGGCAAAAATAGGATAGTTTATGGTTTGTGGTTTTTACAACACAATATTCTGCACCAGTTCAGACTTGTTCGGATAATCCGTATTAAAATGCAGTCCACGGCTTTCTTTGCGGAAAGATGCACCTTTGATGATCAGGTAACCCACTGTGATCATGTTTCGCAACTCCAGCAATTGGGGCGATACTGTTGTATTCTGATACAAGCCTTCAGTTTCATCAAATAGCAGGTCAATACGCTTCATAGCCCGTTGCAAACGCACATTATTACGAACAATACCTACATAATCACTCATTACTTGCTGCAGCTCCTTCAAACTCTGGGTGATCAGGATCATTTCCTTTGGATCAGAAGTTCCTGAAGCATTCCAGTCAGGTATTTCCTTAAAGACACCGCGCCAGTGATGATAAGGCGTATCAACCGTCTGAACAGAATCTACATAACACCTGTGTGCGAAAACCATAGCTTCCAGCAACGAGTTGGATGCTAACCGGTTAGCACCATGCAGACCAGTAGAAGAGCATTCTCCACAGGCATATAAATTACGTATGGAAGTACGCCCCCATTCATCAGTCTTGATGCCGCCGCAACTATAGTGAGCAGCCGGTGCAACAGGTATCAAATTCATCGCAACATCAATACCAATGGACAAACACTTCTCATAAATATTAGGAAAATGATCCTTGAACTTTTGTAGGTCCATATGCCGACAATCAAGATATACATGCTCAGTACCGGTCCGTTTCATTTCATTGTCTATGGCACGGGCTACAATATCGCGGGGCGCCAGGTCCTTGCGGGGATCGTAACGTTCCATAAAGGCTTCGCCATGTATATTGCGCAAAATGCCGCCATCACCTCTTACAGCTTCAGTAATTAGAAAAGCTTGCCCCCGCTTACCTGCCTCATACAAAGCTGTTGGGTGAAATTGTATGAACTCCATATTCTCTATACGGCCTTTGGCACGGTATACCATAGCCACACCATCACCAGTAGCAATAGCAGGATTTGTGGTGGTACGGTACACCTGCCCGTTACCACCTGTAGCCAGCAGTGTAACATTGGCTACAACCTTTTCAATACGGTGATTATCCGTATTCAGAATGTAAACACCATAACATTCAATATCGGGAGTCGATTTGGTAACCAGATAACCCAAATGGTGTTGGGTAATGATATCAATCACAAAGCAATGATTGATCATTTCTATATTCGGAGCAACAGCAATAGCTTCCAGCAATGCTCGTTCAATCTCCTTGCCCGTAACATCTTTATGATGCAGAATACGGAATTCGGAATGTCCACCTTCCTTTCCCAGCCGGTATTCACCTGAAGGCACTTTATCAAACTGAGTACCCCAGTCTATGATTTCCTGCACGCGGGCAGGCCCTTCTTTTACCACTATTTCAACCACATCCTTATTACACAATCCATCGCCGGCAATAAGAGTATCCTCAATATGCTTTTCAAAACTGTCATTCTCCTGGTCATTCACCACAGCTACACCACCCTGGGCATATTTGGTGTTGGTTTCATCTGCAGTAGCTTTGGTAATGACTGTCACTCTTTTATCCGGAAAATGTTGCGCCACTTTAAGTGCATACACTAAACCAGCAATACCGGAGCCTATTACTAAAAAATCTGTTTGCATTAATCAATTCGAAGTTTAGGGTTTGGCCTAACAGCAATTTAATTTTATGACTGCGAAGTTAAACGGAACCACAATGCAGCCAACACCCATTTCCCAACACACATTGCCTATTGCCAATTGCCCATTGCCTATTATCAAACTTTGCGCTCATCCTCAGCCGGGATAATAGAAATCCCCCCATCCTTCTCCAAGACAGCATATTTTATCTGCTCCATTTTTTCAAGGCCAAAATTCGTCCGGGCAGCATGCAGCACATCTTCTTCGTCTACTTTAACTTTTTCCATCCGCCCTTTCAATGGTTTTCCATTGTCAACAATAACCAGAGGAACACCTTCTGTGACCTCGCCAAACATTTTCCACCTATCCTTAATTAATGTCAGTATAAGATCTGCCCCCATCAAAGTAACAATAAGGATCATGGAAGCTGTAAGAGAATAATCCTCGCCCACCAAAGCCTGTTGTGTTACTTCACTAATAATAAGCAGGATAACAAAATCGAAAGTGGTGATCTCAGATACACTCCTCTTACCCATTATGCGAAAAATAATGAGTAAAAAAATGTAAATCACCAGTCCTCTTAATACAGGATTCATAACTATGGATAAATAAATTGTGATAAATCAAAACGCGCATCATTCACAGCAACTTCCCCATGCAAAGAACCAGGCTTTTCAGGCACCATATAAAAAGCTATATTCATGGGTGCACGCCCGCTAAAAACATAATACACCTTACCCGACTGAATATAATTTTCTTTGGGCTCTGGTACGATTTGCTCAATGCGGAAATTTTTTATATAATCTTGTGAAAAAGAAATAAGGGAAGAATCTGCACTTTCAGAAATCATAAATTGAAGCATCATTTCGGCCTCATAACGGAAAAAACGGTCATACCTCACTTGTGCATTTCCTAGATCTACACTTCGCTTGCTCACAGCCCCCTCTCCAAAAACACCTAAGGCAGCCGCCAACATTAAAGCAATAATAATGACCCAGCTAACTCTTTGGATTTTCCAGCCTTTTATATGATAGTCAATCTTTTCATCCAATTGAATTGTATGCTTTATCCGCTCAACTTTGTTTTTCTTAGAAGTTGCCATATAAAGATCACTATCAAAAGCATTGCCAGCCTTTCATCAATTACAACCATGCTAATAGAAAACATAATAACTTAGGCCACTTGGAATAATCCCGCACATCCCGGTACAACATAAACCCTTAATTGATTTATAAAGATGAAATCAAAGCTTTTTTGCGTGCTGCTTATATTAAAATCATCATGGATTTTCGCACAGACACAGGACAGCATCCAATCTTATATTGCCCTGATCAGGAAGAATATATATGCCGATTATAAAGGAATGTTCAGAGAGCCGGGTGGCGCGTTAAATTATCCTTATATCACACCGGGAAGCAATGCCTACGCAAATGATCTGTGGGATTGGGATTCCTGGTTAAGCAATATTGCCCTGCGGCAAATTTTGTCAGACGTTGGATCAGAAAAAGATAGAAAAGCCGCCATTAAATATGAGCAGGGCTGTGTGCTTAACTTCTTATCTTATACTGAATTCGATGGCTATATGCCGATTTTGGTGGCAAAGAAATCGGATCCCAAGATCATCAAGCCCCAAAACATCTATGCCACAAATATGCACAAACCGGTAATTGCTCAGCATGCCGCATTCCTTACAAGGTTAAATAATAATGCTGAGTGGTTAAGGGAACAGTTCAGCTTCATGCAGGCATTCATCAATAATTACCAGTCACACCACCGCCATAAGGCCACTGGTTTGTATTACTGGCAAGACGATTTAGCTATTGGTGTTGACAATGACCCCTCCACATTCTTCCGGCCCCCGGCCAGCTCTGCTTCGATATTTTTGAACTGCCTGATGTATAAAGAATTAAAGGCCATGGTCTATTTGGCTGCTTGCCTGAAACTGCACGACATCAGTAAAGAATATGAAAAAATTACCTTACATTCAGAGGTCTGGTGAAGTATGGATTCGAGAAAGAAGCCAGAGACCTGGCTGATAAAACCATCAGGCTCTTCGGTAGGGATTATCAACAGCACGGTGCCTTGCACGAGTACTACGAGCCCGATACCGGCGAACCCATATTGAACAAAGGCTTCCAGAACTGGAACTACCTGGTACTCAATATGATCAATTGGTACACCAACACCAAGGTTATTGAAGAGTTTTAAAAGCTAAACCAAACCCCTGATTAAAACAAGAACCCACTCATAACTCATAACCCGTTTTCCCAACTCTTTACATTCCTGCAACAACTTATCCTGTAGAACATTGTTAACTTTGCAGCCTCAAAATCAATTATGATCCGTAAACAGGAAGTCCTTGAGGACGTAGTTATAAAATTTGCCGGCGACAGCGGCGATGGTATGCAGTTGACCGGTACCCAATTTACCAATAATACCGCTCTGTTAGGCACCGACCTTTCCACTTTCCCGGATTTTCCGGCCGAGATCCGCGCCCCGCAGGGAACCCTCCCTGGCGTGAGCGGCTATCAGCTCCGCTTCTCCAGCGAAAGCATTCACACGCCCGGCGATAGCTGGGATGTGCTGGTGGCTATGAACGCAGCCGCCCTGAAGACCAACTTAAAGAACCTGAAGAAAGGCGGAAAGATCATTGTCAACACCGATGGCTTCGATGCAAAGAATCTTCGCCTGGCCAACTATCCTGACGGTGTTAGTCCATTGACAAATGGCAGCCTTGAAGGCTATGAGGTTATTCAAATGGACGTTACTAAAATGACCCGGGAGGCTTTAAAGGATTACCAGATGGGTACAAAAGAAAAGGACCGGGCGAAAAACATGTTCGTACTGGGCTTTTTGTACTGGATGTACGACCGCGACATGAAGAACACTGAAGAGTTTTTGCGGGAAAAATTCGGCAACAAACCTGAAATCTTGGAAAGTAACCTGAAAGTGCTCCAGGCTGGCTATAATTACGGCGATACCACAGAGACTTTTACTACTCAGTATAAAGTCGAAAAAGCACACATAGCACCGGGCAGCTACCGTTCCATTATGGGCAACCAGGCGCTGGCTTTCGGACTGATTGCGGCTTCAGTAAAAAGCGGCCTCACTTTGTTCTTGGGTACTTACCCTATTACACCTGCCTCGGATATTTTACACGAACTGAGCAAGCATAAAAACTTTGGTGTGAAGACATTCCAGGCTGAAGACGAAATTGCCGGCATTACCGCAGCTATTGGCGCTGCCTATGGCGGCCACCTGGGTGTAACCACTACCTCAGGCCCCGGTATGGCATTGAAAACGGAAGCTATGGGTCTGGCTGTAATGCTGGAAATTCCCCTGCTGATCATAGACGTTCAACGTGGCGGACCTTCTACCGGTTTGCCTACCAAAACGGAGCAAAGCGATTTATTACAAGCTTATTATGGCAGAAATGGCGAATGCCCGATGCCCGTGATAGCAGCCGCTACTCCAAGCGACTGTTTTGACGCAGTGTATGAAGCTGTGCGCATTGCCATAGAACACATGACCCCTGTGATCTTCTTGAGCGATGGCTATATTGCTAATGGCGCTGAACCATGGAAATACCCAACCAGCAGCCAGCTACCCCCCATTCATGTTGAGTTTAAAACAGAGCTGGGACATGAAGAAACTAAGTTCCAACCCTACAAACGGGATGAGAACCTGGTTCGTCCCTGGGCTATACCAGGAACACCAGGACTTGAGCACCGTATAGGTGGCCTGGAAAAAGAAAACATTACAGGTAATGTAAGCTACGATCCGGAGAACCATCAATTGATGGTAAAGATCCGTCAGGAAAAAGTAGACAAGATCGCCTTCAACATTCCGGACCAGGAACTGGACAATGGTCCTGAAACTGGCGACCTGTTGATACTGGGCTGGGGTTCTACTTACGGTGTCATTAAAACTGCCGTTGAAGAACTGTTGGAAGAAGGCTACAGTGTTGCACATGCGCACTTACGCCATCTACGTCCCTTCCCTAAGAATTTAGGAGAGATCCTGAAAAACTATAAAGCAGTCCTGATCCCCGAGATCAACAATGGCCAGCTCATCAAGATTATCCGCGGTGAATTCCTGATCGATGCCAAAGGCTATAACAAAATAATGGGCACCCCCATTACTAAAACAGAGCTGGTTGAGGAAATAAAAAAATACGTACAACAACCACACCCCCAGCTCACCCCCAGCCACTAAAGGGGAGCATCAGCGCTGCAAAGTCTTAGCTAATTATTCTTACTTAAATAGAAAGCCCTCAACTAAAAGAAATTGAGGGCTTTAATTTTTAATATCTCTAATAAAAGTAATTGTGCGGTGGCGGTTCCCCTTTAGGGGCCCGGGGGTGTGTTCGGCCACTAATAATCAATAATCTGCGCTGCATCCGGTGCCGGCGAGCCAACCATTGCTGCTATACCAAATGCTATAACAGCAATGATCAACCCCCACATAAAAATTGTATAGGAAATACGCAGGTAGCGAAACTTCTTCGCAAGCACCACTCCCAGGAAATAAATATCCTTGATCATACTATTGTACAGGTATTCCCGGTCTTTCAACATTTCATTCATCCCCCACTGATACTCATCCAGTGTCATCCGGTAAAAGTTGCCAAAGAAAAGAAGGTTTGTTTTTTTATTTCGGATGTCTTCCTCGTTAAACTTGCCACTGCTTACAGATGGCCTCGTTGCCAGAATGGCAAATATGACAGCAGAAACACAAACCAGCAGAAGGATGATGGTGGGAAGAATGTATTGCCTTTCATACACAATGCGCCCTAAAAGCACAGTCAGCACCACCGAAATAATAATGGCATTTACAGAGATCATGATATTGGCCTTGCTATCAGCCAGCCCGCTCAAATCAAAATGGTTGGCAGAGGTTGTACGAAACATGGTTTGTATGCCTCGTTCCGTATTTTTTTGCTGTTCTTTGGAGTCCTTACTATCAGACGCCTGCTCTGAAACATAAGGAAAGATCTCCTTTTTTTCCTCTTTCTCTTCAATAGCCTTCACTTGTTTCTTTTTCTTTAGTTTCAATAGATTCTCCTGTTTTTTAGATTCCAGCCTCTCCTGGCCGTAATCAGTGAAATATTTATGGTTTTCTAGGAAGCTGATATTGTTTTTACGCCATTCCTTTTTGTCAATTTTACGGCCTAAGATACTTTCCTGCTCCTGCCTCAGCAATTGGCTCCTGGCTTTAAAATCTTCTGTCGCCAGGTGGTACAGATCAGCGTCACACAATATCTTCTCTACCAGGTTCACTGGCGATTGTGGCATGCGGGTAGCTTCTATACACGACTCAACCCTCTGAATGATAGCTTCATCTACATTGTTTTTGGCTAAAAATGAAGTAGCGATCCTAATACTTTCATCCTCATGACCTGTAGCTTCTCCTTTGGTATAACCGGTATCATGAAACCATGCAGCTAAAAACAGCACCTGGCGGTCTTCATCATTCAATCGATAATGATCAGCCATGTAGCTGCAAGCCTCAACAACATCTTCGGTATGTTCAAGGCTATGAAAAACAAATTCGGGCTTAACCTGATGCGTAAAAAGATCTGTTACATAGTTCCGGACTGCTGGTAATAATTGTTCTGAGGATTCACTCATGGCTGGTGCGTTGTTTGATACTTAAAGTTATTATATTAAATGATGAGAAAGATATTTCAAACCCAATGCCCGGCTTTGCTTTTAATTTTACTTATTCTTCTGCTTACACTAATTACGTCTTGCAAAGACCAAGGCCTTGGCTCTCCTGAAGGATATAACCTGGATAAACCGGTACGTAAAGAATTGGGAAAAGTTCTCAACGAAATTTCAGGTTTAACCTATAATCCCGACGACAATACCTTGCTGGCCATTTCAGACAGCAGGCAGAAAATTTATGCGATCAACTTCCGGACACAAAAACTAAGCGACTACGCCAAGAAATTCTTTGACCAGAAAGATTTCGAAGACCTGGTCAAACTGGATTCTGTTGTTTACGTATTGATCAGTAATGGTACTATACTCGAGGTACCGCTGAAGGTAAATGACAGCGAAAACACCATTGTACATTCCTTTTGGCTGCCCGGGAAAAACGACTTCGAAACGCTTTACTATGATTCTGCAGCCAATGGGTTGGTCATGATCTGTAAAGCTTGCGCCGACGAAAAAGGTCAGGATATACGTAACGCCTACCGGTTTGATCTGGCCAGCAAAAAATTCGACTCTTCTGTATACTATTCCATTAATAGCAAGGACGTAAAAGCTTTATTAAAGGATAATGACGCTGAATTTAAACCCTCTGCTGCAGCAATAAACCCAAAGGACAAACGCTTGTACATCCTATCGTCTGCGGGACTATTAATGGTGATCGCAGATACAAAGGGAAACGTGCTGGAGGCATACAGGCTGCACCCCGACCACCACCCGCAGGCAGAAGGTATTGCTTTTACACCCAAAGGAACCATGTTCGTAGCCAATGAAGGCAAATATGGAACCCCCTCTTTGCAAATTTTTGCTTACCAGCAAAAACAACAGAAGAAATAAGAAATCAATATGTATAGTTGGAGGATTATAATTAAATTTAAAGAACAAGACATACAGCTCCCAACCCGGTACCCCATAACACGTAACTCTAAGCCGGTACCCGCAACTCGTTAACCAGCATAATCACATACAACAAAAGAAAAAATTGATTATGAAACGACTCCACTTTCTGTTCTCAGCTCTTTTGTTCACATACTTCTGCTTTGCCCAATCAGACACAATCCAACACCGGATATTCTTTATTGGTGATGCCGGAGAACTGTATGGTAATGGACATCCTGTTATAGACTGGCTCAAGAAAAATGTTGACTGGAACGATGAGCGCAATACCGCGGTTTTCCTGGGCGATAATATTTATCCTCTTGGCTTGCCTGCCGAACGGGAAAGTGGTTATACGGAAGCCAAAGAGGTTATTGATTACCTGCTTACACTGGTAAAAGATAAAAAAGCAAAGGCTTATTTCATCATGGGCAACCATGACTGGAAAAACGGGAAAATGAGTGGCTGGTCCCAGGCAATGAACCAGGTAAACTATATCAATTCACTTGATCTTGACAATGTAAAAGCCTGGCCTATGGATGGCTGTCCCGGCCCCGTAGAAGTGGAATTAAGCGATAAAGTGGTGCTTGCCTTGATGGATAGCCAGTGGTTTTTACATGTTCATGAAAAACCGGGTATTGGCTCTACATGCGATGCCAAAACAGCAGATGAATTTACAACCCTGCTCCGCGAAATTGCCAATACACACCCCAATCAATTGCTCATCGTTGCCATGCACCATCCTATACACACGCATGGAGTACATGGCGGTGCATACGCTTTAAGACACCATATCTTTCCATTAGCAGAAGCTGTACATGGATTGTATATTCCATTACCGGTAATCGGCTCTATTTATCCTATTGCCCGTGGCTTATTTGGAACAATCCAGGATGTGAACCATCCCGTTTACCGCAGCATGGCCAACGAAATTGAAGCCGCCATCAGAAAGCATCCGAATGTAGTAACCGTGGCCGGCCACGACCATAGCCTGCAGATGCTGATCCATGATAGCATTCAGCAAATTGTGAGTGGCTCAGGAGCCGTACTGACCCGCATAAAAGATCCACACAATAAGGACCTGCTTTACTCCGATATCAGCCGGGGGGTTGCTATGCTGGAAGTAAGTAAAAATGGAACAGTCAACGCAAAATTCTATACGGTCGAATATAGCAAAGACCTGTCCACACCAAAGTTTACGACCCAATTAAAGAGTATTGTTCCGGTAAAGCCTAAACCTCGTCTGGATACATTGCTGCCTCTTAAAGATTTCGTAATGATTCAAGGTGATTCTACCTTAAAAGGAAATGGCTGGAAGTATTTACTACAGGGTAGAAACTATCGTAAAGAATGGAC
>CBKWHA010000199.1:0-10534 GCA_966674115.1 uncultured Chitinophagaceae bacterium | reverse complement strand
CTGGAAATGTTTACCCGCCTTTGTTATGAACTACTGGGAGATTTCAGGGAAGTGGAAGATAATTTCAGGCAGATCCACCGCAACATCGTGGAACAACATACAAAGGCCGAAGTAAACAAGGGCGCTATCGTTGGCTATGCCTTTGATGCTTATGATGCCTTGCGCAACAGCAACCAGGGCCGTAGTTTCTATGCCTTCTGGGACTTCCTTATTTCAAGGGCAGGACAGGAGGAGTGGCGCCAATTAACAAGCCAGTTGCTGGAATTGCTTCAATTAAGAAGTATTGAATCAGACTACCACTTCCTTGACAACATCAAATCCATGTTGCTGGAGCAAGGTCGCGTAGTGTATGAGGCGAATGATAAAATGGCGGAGAAGTTGAGCCGCATCATTACAGAAAAAGAACTCGCGCAGCATAAAAGGTTACGGCAGCAAATCGGAGGTATCAAAGAACTGGTGTTGCAGTTAATGGATCAGGATAGCGTGCCTTGCAGCATAGAAGCGGAAGGATCTGCAGAGATCAAGTTGTCCATGGACAGGAAGCTACTTCAGGAGCCCAGGAACATGCCGGCTATGGTGAAGCAGCCGGTAAGTGGCAGTGAGACTATTGAAGATATGGCACGTTTCAGCCGGATGCTGAATACGCCCTTTGTAGACAAGAAAAAGTTGTGGCAGAACGTAGAAGATATCTTGAAAGACAAGCATACAGCAACGTTACGGGAGATCATAGAGATCACCGGCCTTGAGCATGGTGTGGCGGAAGTGGTGGCTTACTTCTCTTTTGTAAAAGATAAAGGAGGTAAAGCGCAGATCATGAGCAGCATGAGTGAACACATAGCATTGAACAGCGAGGGTACCCGGTTTATCGAAGTGCCCTATTTACTGTTTAATCGCTGATATTATTTGAAGCAAGAAGGCACGAAGAGATGGAAATTCTCCAAGACTTTATGTTCCTTAAATAAAAACAATACAAAAATTGCAAAACCTGCAAATCCATGGTTACAAATAAGATATTACCGTTTACATCCGTCTTCATCAAATTGCTGAAGGGGCCGGTAGAATACCTGGAAAAGTCAAGCTGGGAAAAGCTCCTGTTGTATAAAACCGAGCTGACAGCATTTGTGAACCAATTGGGTCTTTCTCTGGTGCTGGATGAAAGAGACGGTTATGCCTACCTGAAACACCTTTCCTATGAGGAAGAAGAGGAAGCAGCCGTTAGCTGGATGCCCAGGAGATCGTTTACTTACGAGGAAAGTATCCTGCTGGTGTTATTGCGCGATATGATGGCGGAGTTTGAAACAGGGGATGAAACCACCAGGGAACTGGTTAAAAAACGGCGTGAGATCAAAGAGTATGCAGAACTGTTCTTTAAAGAAAATGCTAGCCGTGTCAAGTTCATTAAAGAACTTGATCGCCTGATCGATAAGGCCGAGGAAAATGGTTTTCTTGATAAAATGGGGAACAGTGAGCTGGCCGATGAGCAAAAGTTCCGCATACGCAAGATCATCAAAGCAAAAGTAGACAGCGAGGTTTTAGAACAATTTAAACAGCAATTAAACGACTATGCAACTGAGCGTATTCAGCACGGATAATCAGAAGTCTGGTTTCCGCCTGCAATATATGGAGGTATACAACTGGGGTACTTTTGATGAGCATGTGCACGCTATTAAGCCGATGGGTGAAACCTCTCTGTTGACAGGTGCCAACGGTAGCGGTAAAACCACATTTGTGGATGCGCTGCTTACGCTGATCGTACCCGAGAAAAAATACCGCTTTTACAACCAGTCATCAGGCAGTGAGAAGAAAGGCGATAGAACTGAGGAAAGCTATGTACTGGGTGGTTATGGTACCATCAACAGCGAAAATGGCAGCACCACCAAAACTTTGTATCTGCGGGAGAATAAAGAGGAAGCTTACAGCATTTTACTGGCTGCTTTTGCCAACGAAGCCGGGCAGGAAGTTACCCTCTTCCAGGTGCGTTATTTCAGCGGTAGCGATATGAAAAAGGTATTTGCTGTTGCACATACCCTCTTGCATATAGAAGAAGATTTTACGCCATTTGATTTGGGTGGAGGCTGGAAACGCAGGATGGACGTGCAATACAACCGCACGGGCGGTAAGCCTAAGATCGAATGGTTTGATGCTGCCTCCAAATATGCCCTTCGCCTCACAGATGTATTGGGTATGCAAAGCCTGCAGGCCCTAAGCTTGTTCAACCAGACCGTTGGTATCAAGGTATTGGGTAACCTGGATGAATTCATCCGCACCCACATGCTGGAACCACGCAACATGGAAGAACAGTTCCTGGAGCTGAAAAAGCACCTGAACACTTTGCTGGATGCACAGCGCAATATTGAAAAGGCTGAAGAGCAGATTGGTTTGCTGAAGATGCTGGAACTGCATTACCAGACCTATGCGGCTTACAAACAACAACTGGATGTTTCCCAAAGAGAATTGGACATCGCTGCCATCTGGAATGGTTATACAAAGAATCAATTATTGCATACAGCCATTGGCGAAGCGGAACTATCTCTGAAGGAGATTCAAAATAAATTATTTGGTGTAAAAGAATCTATAGCCGAACTGGCAGAAAAGGAACGCAATACACGCAACCAGATTGAACAAAATAAGGCTGGCCAGCGTTTGAAAGAACTGGAGCAGGAATTGAAGTCACTGAATGATAGGTTGCTGCAGGTACAATCAAATTATGTAAAGTTTACAGAATGGTGTACTACACTACACCTGGAAGAAACTGTCGCTTCAGATGAAGCTGCTTATAAACGCATCATTGGTGAAGCACGCAGAGCAAAACACCGCATAGAAAGAGAACAGCGCCTGAATGAAGAGGATGATTTTGAAGCCAAGAATGTTTTACGCAAGGCTTCGGAAGAAAAAGAGGAAGTAGAACGGGAGCTGAATGCATTGTTGCAATCAAAGAACAATATTCCCTCACACCTGGTAAACCTGAGAAAAGAAATTTGCAGTGAGCTGAAAATTGATATCTCAGAACTACCTTTTGCCGGAGAGCTGATGCAGGTACGTGCAGATGAACTGCACTGGGAAGGAGCGTTGGAAAAACTGCTGCACGGCTTTTCACTGCGTTTGCTGGTACCTGAAAAATATTATAAGAAAGTTAACCGCTATGTCAATAATACCAATCTTCGATCCCGGTTGGTCTATTACCAGGTGTTCGACGACGTGTTGCTGCCCTATGCAGATGAAGGTACAGTATATGAAAAGCTGGAGTTTCATCCTGAACATAAATTAAGCGACTGGGTGCAACAACAGGTGATTCAAAACTTTGATTACTGTTGCGTAGATGATGAAACAGAGCTGGATCGCTATGATAGGGCCATTACCATCAACGGACTGGTGAAGAACCGTGACCGCCATGAAAAGGACGACCGTCCGGATAGGAATGATCCGGGTCGTTATGTAATGGGGTGGAACAATGAAAAGAAAAAAGCCAAGTACCTCACAAAACGTGATGTTTTATTAGAAACCATTCGCCAGTCGAATGAAACTATTGAACGTTGCAAACGCAAGGCTGCGAAGTTACAATCGCAATCCTATGCCATTTTAAAGATAGAAGAACATGAAGGGTTTGCGTTATTGCATACTGCTGGTGTGCAACAGTCCATACATTCTGTGCAACAGCAAATGGAAAGCCTGCGCGAAAGCAACGACCAGTTAAAAACATTGACACAGCAACTGGAAGCTATTCTGCAGCAGCTCACTGAAAAGGATGAAGAAAGAACTGCTTTGATCAGGGATGAATCTTTAACATTCAACCAGTTGCAGCAATGGCAGCAGCAACAACAGCATTTACAGCCATTGCTACAGTTGATCAAAGAAGAAGATAAGGATGCCCTTTTACAGTTTCAGCAACAATACGCAGCTACTTTCGCTGCTTTGTCATTGCAAACTATTGATGATACTTACCATGAACTAAGAACGGCTATTAGCAAAAAGGTAAATGAGCTTAAAGAGAGTTTGCATAAAGAGGAAGGTGCCCTGCAGAAAAGTATCAGCCGCATCAAGTCGCCATCCATTACTACGCAACAACGTTTTCCGGACTGGAATGGTGATGTGCACCACCTGCCCGATGATCCTGCTTTTGCCGGAGAATACATCGAGTGGCTTGGAAAACTGGAGAACGAAAACTTACCGAAGTATAAAAAAGATTTTGATAATTACATCAACATCACGATCACCTATAAGATCGGCGGGTTGAATGAAGAGATGGAAAAGTGGGAACGTGAGATCAAGAATAGCATTATCAAGTTGAATAATTCGTTAGCCGGTATCAATTTCAACCGTCTGCCTGATACCTATATACAATTAGGTATACGGAATGTAATGGATACGACCATTAAAGAATTCCGTTCTAAATTGTTAGAAGCCTTGCCACAAGCAGCCAACTGGCAGCAAAGCAGTTTCGAAGACAAGGCAGCACACTTCAGGGATAAAGTACAACCCCTAGTTGCCAGCCTGGATGAAAGCGAAACATATCGCAGTCGTGTGCTGGACGTGCGCAACTGGTTTGAGTTCTGGGCTGATGAAAAATACCGCAACACCGACGAGCTGAAAAAAACTTACCGCCAGATGGGGCAGTTGTCAGGTGGAGAAAAAGCCCAGTTGACCTATACTATTCTTTGTAGTGCCATCGCTTATCAGTTTGGTATTACAAAAGAAGGCAGGAATTCCAAAAGCCTTCGATTCATTGCAGTAGATGAAAGCTTCAGCAACCAGGATGAGGAAAAAGCCACTTACCTGATGGAATTGTGTAAACAGTTGCACCTGCAATTGCTGGTGGTAACCCCTAGCGATAAGATACAGATCGTTCAGGAGTTTATTGCCCACGTGCACCTGGTGCAGCGTGTGGCCAACAGGCATAGTGTGTTGTACAATATGACAGTGAAGGAATTAAAAGAGAAAATGGAAGGTGCAACCGAAGTAGTAGGATAGTAGTATTACAAAATTGACAGATGAAAGCGAGGAAATCCCAGTCATCTGTCATCTATCATCTATCATCAATTAGAACGGATAATTGATTCCTAACTGCAACTGTCCTTTCAGAGGCCCCCAGTTGTAAAACCATTTGTTTTGCGCTTCAATGGTTTCCGGACTGGGGTCTTTTACTTTATAAGCATAGTCCAACCTCACAAGAAAAAAGCCGAAGTCAACACGCAAGCCGGTACCGGCACCAATTGCCAGATCCTTCCAAAGCTTACGGAATCTGAATTCTCCTCCAGGGAAACCGGGTGCTTCCCTCAAGAACCAAACGTTTCCAATGTCGGTGTACAAGGCACTATTTATCAGCACACCACTAATATCAAACAAAAAGAAACGGTATTCGGCATTCATCTCTAATTGAATATCGCCAAAACGTTCGGGTGCAATTTTGCGGTCAAAAGATTGTATCGTAGAACCCGGTCCCAGCTTCCGCAAGGCCCACGCCCTCATGCTGTTGGCACCCCCAGCATAGTATTGCTTGAAAAAAGGCAGTGATGTATCGTTGCGATTATGTGTAGACGGCAATTCATAGCCAACGCCGGCAAATGCTCTCCATGCAAATTCATTACGTCCTAGTTTATGTGTTTGCCTGAACTCTGCATCGACCTTCACGAATCGGAACAAATTGCTGTCCAGTCTTTTATTTTTGAACAGTCCTAGGAGCAGGCCTGAAGGTTCCACATTAAACCTTGTGATATTCGTAACATTTTTATTCGCATTGGTTTGTGTGAGAGACCAGATAGAAGAAACGACCCAACCATCATTAAAAATATAACGATAAGATTGGTTGTTCGATATGAGTACATCTAGTTCCGGACCGCGTTCGAGCTGTGATATTTCAATATTAGGAATCCGGATTCCCAGGAGCTTATTCTTCCAGTTAAACAAAAATCCCCATGAGGTATTAAAATTGTACAAATTCCAATAATTTTTACGGTTTATGTTGGCTGCATTCAATGAAAATGCCGTCCTGGAGTTTTCTTTCCAGCGTCTGGGAATAAATTTCAAGTTGGGAATGGTGCGTGGGAAGGTTATGGAATTGGTTAATGATATCTGTTTCGTTTGAACAAATTCATCTTTGGAACCCAACTCAACTCCATAGCGTAAGTTCGTATTGGCCTGGTTGGCTCCCTTTGCAAAATTGCGGTTTTGCAATCCTATATTAGCAGCTATTCCTAAGAAGTTGGATTCTGTCAATGCGTTGTATTGGTTTTGACTACCTTCAATATTAAAGTTGAACAGGTATTTACTGGCCGGTGTCATTTTTATCACAAAATCAACCGTATCCGTGTGATCCCTTGGCACCTGGTCAATGCTCACCAATCGCCAGGCCCCCAAAGCATTAAAACGGTTTAGTGTGCGTAAGTAGTTTCGTTGGCTATACAAATCTCCCCGTCTCAGGTAAATGTTACGGGCAACCATCCTTGGTCTGAACAGGTCGCGGTAAGAAATGATTTTCTTACCGCGTAAATAAATTATGGATGGCGTCATACCAGCCGTATCAACGGGAAGGTCCGGGTAGGCCACGATATCCCCTACATAATAACGGACCAGGTGCGTTGTGTCTTCATTTGCCCGGAGACGCACTTCAACGCTGGCGCTAGGGTTTTCCCTTCTCCGTTGCAGTTCCTGTAGCTGTCTTGCCTGCTCAATCGGGTCGAGCGTAGGGCGGAGCAAGGCTAATCCTACGGTGTCCCAAACTGCAAGCAGTTCCTCACGTGAAAAACGCAAGTAACCATTATTGCGGTATACATCTGTCAGCCGGTCAAATTCTGTGGAAATGAGCGGCATTGCAAACGGCTCCCCTTTTTTCAAAAGAGATTCATTCTGTGCATCTAATGTGATCTTTTGTAAAGTGTCATCAGTTATCTGCGTTGTATCATGGGCAAGGTTGTACCTAACAGAGTCCATGGTAAAGAGCTTACCAGGGGTCACAAAAAAATCAACCGTCGCCCGGTATTGATCTCCTTTTATGTGAAGACTGGTATCATAGGTGATGCTATCCCGGTAATACCCAAGTGAATGTAGTTTCGCCTCCATGAAAATTTTTGACTTTTCTGCATTCAGGCTGTCAAAAACGGCAGGTTTTACAATTTCTGTATATAAAAGCCGGGGTCCTCTTTTCCATCCAATTAACTTGCGCACAGAACGTATACTGATGCTATCATGCAATTGTTGGTTTAATTCGGATTCCAGTTCCTTTTTTTGTTCTGTACTAAATTTACCATTCAGATGTATATTGGTTTCATAAACAAAAGGTGTGTTTACAGGATAATCTTTTATTGTAGTACAAGAACCGATAACAATGAGCAACAATATAAAGAGGAATGGAATAAACGATTGTTTGTATAGTTTTCCAGAAGAATAAAACATAATGTTAAAGCCCGACTATGCTAAGTAAAAATGAGGTTAAAGATATTCAAAGTTTACGCCATAAAAAATTCAGGGAGGAATCAGGACTTTTCATTGCCGAAGGGCCCAAGATCGTTTCTGAACTCATACAGTTGATTCCTGAGCAGTTTGTTGCCATTTATGCCTTGAAAGATTGGCTGCAGCAACACCCTACAAACCAAATTAAATGTGTGGAGATCGATGAAAGGACACTGGAGAAACTTTCCCAGTTGCAAACACCCAATGTAGTGATTGCTGTGATCAGGCAGTTCAGGCCGGTTGCGCCTTCTGCTGCGGACAGGCTTTGCCTGTATCTCGACACTGTGCAAGACCCGGGCAACCTGGGCACCATCGTACGCATAGCAGACTGGTTTGGTATCAGGGATATTGTGTGTAGTGAAGGCTGTGCCGACCTGTATAATTCAAAGGTTGTACAATCAACTATGGCAAGCATCGCAAGAGTAAATGTGTTTTATGATCATGATCTGCACTGGCTGAAAAATGAACCTTCCCCTAAATATGCTGCCGCATTAAACGGTTTATCCATTTATGAATGTGGCAAAGCCGAACATGGTATTTTAATGATCGGCAACGAATCAAAAGGCATCAGCCCTGAAGTCATGCAGTTAGCCACCCAAATGATCACAATACCCAGGAGAGGCGAAGCCGAATCGCTGAATGCAGCAGTGGCTACGGGCATTATCCTGTCACATCTCACCTCGCCAACCACTTAATCATCTCCTTCCACGTTGGTTTTTTGCCATATAATAAAATGCCTGTTCGATAGATCTTGGCGCTTAACCAGGTGGTAAATATAAAACCCAGGACAAGCAATGCCATGGATAAACCCAACTGCCAGTACGGAACAGTATCCGGTACGCCAAACGGTATACGCGACATCATCACAATAGGAGAGAAGAAAGGTATAATGCTCGACCAGGTTGCCAAAGAACTGCCTGGATCATTGATAGAATTGATCATGATAATAATGGCAAGAATGATGGGAATTGTAATGGGCAAAGTAAGGCTCTGTGCATCCTGTGCATCTTCATTTACGGCACTGCCAACAGCAGCAAACAAAGCCGCATAAAATAAATAACCGCCCAGGAAATAAAAGATAAAGCAGAAAACTAGCAAGCCCCAGTTTACCGTAGACAAACTTAACTGCGCACTGGCCAGCCCCCGGATCGCTTCTGAAGTTTGTGCTGTGGAGCCAGGTATCTGTTGTTGTGCATTGCGCACCTGTTCCAGTACATCAGGCGGAATGAAAGAAGTTGCCAGCGCACTTAATACAGCGATCAGTACAATCCATATTAAAAACTGGGTAAGACCAACAGCGCCAATGCCAATGATCTTTCCCAGCATGAGCTGGAAAGGCTTCACCGAGGAAACAATCACTTCGGCGATCCGGTTGGTTTTTTCCTCCATCACTCCTCTCATCACCATTACACCATAAATAAATAAAGTGATATAGATCAAAAAAGCAGTTACATATCCAATGCCGCTGGCTACATCAAAGTTGCTGCTGCTTAATCTTCCCAGGTCGTCTTTTTTTACGGCATCAATACCTACTAATTCAGCCTCGTTTTTCAGCGAATCAATTAGTTTGGGATCTATTTTCAATTGTTGGCTGATCAGGTTATTTTCCAATGCCTTGCTGATGTCATCATGAATACGGTCATTGGCAAAACGGCTAAGGCTTTTTTTCGATACGATCTTGAAGTTGGATGATGTGTTGAAGTCTGAATCAGGGGCCAGTAATACTGCAGAATAACCTTTTGATACAAAATTGCTGGTATCAATATCAGTTCGGAAATCATATGTTACCAGGTCGCTGTTTTCCAGGTTGGATTTTAAAATGCCGGCGGGGTCAACCACAGCCACCCTTTCATTGCTTACGTTTTTAACAGTGATGAAAACCACAGCCGCAATGACACCAACAAACAGGAGAGGGGTAAGGATGGTGGAAAGGATAAAGGTTTTTTTTCTAACACGACTCAGGTATTCCCTCTTTATAATGAGAGCTGTTTTGTTCATTTGCTTGAAGATTGTTAATAAGTTCAGTTTTTGCCTATTGCTAATTGCTTATTGTCTATTGTCCATTGCCCATCGCCTATTCTATATTCTGAAACTGCCTGGACGGTGCAGTTCCTTCTACCAGTTGAATAAAGATGTCATTAAGTGAAGGCAGGATCTCATTGAATGCAATGATACTGGCACCCTGCTGTAAAAAATATGACAATACATCATTGGGTGCGTATCCTTCATTGATCTTTACCGTAAAGGAATGATCATGGTTATTTTTAACCACTTCAAAAGCGGGACTAAAAGGTAAACCGGGTTCTGCTTCAAATCCAATCCGGAAAAGATGTTGTTTGAACTCCTGTTTTACGTTTTTCACAGAACCATCAAGTATCTTTTTGCCTTTGTTCACCAGCACAATATGGTCGCAGATCTCTTCCACCTGCTCCATCCGGTGTGTACTGAAAATGATCGTTGCACCCTCGCGTGAAAGATTGTAGATCTCATCTTTAATGATATTGCTGTTCAAAGGATCTAATCCGCTGAAAGGTTCATCCAGGATGATCAGTTTAGGCTGGTGCAAAACGGTGGTCACAAATTGTAATTTCTGGGACATCCCTTTTGAAAGATCTTCCACCTTTTTGTTCCACCAGCTTTGCATTTCCAGTTTTTCGAACCACTTTTTAATACCTGCCATCGCATCGCTCTTGCTCAGCCCCCTCAATTGCGCCAGGTATAAAGCCTGTTCCCCTATTTTCATCTTTTTATACAGGCCTCTTTCTTCCGGCATATAACCAATCTTCGCCAGGTCTTTTATGGGGTTAAACGGCTTTTCTTCAAATAAGATACTGCCTGAATCGGGATAAAAAATACCTGTGATCATGCGCAGCAGAGTGGTTTTGCCGGCACCGTTGGGTCCAAGCAAACCAAAGATGCTCCCTGCTTCAATAGAAAAGCTGATATCATCTACTGCTTTTTGTGTAGCAAAATATTTTTTAAGATTACTAGCCTCAAGAAGATTCATTATTGGTTTCCAGTTTGTAGTTTATTCGGTTATTAAGAGTGTTGAATATTTCTTTCTCATTGCCTATTGTCTATTGCCCAT
>CBKWHA010000198.1:0-10552 GCA_966674115.1 uncultured Chitinophagaceae bacterium | reverse complement strand
CTCAACCCGGAAAAAAATAAAAAAGGGAATGTGCAACTGGGCATGGGCGTAAAGCTGCCCACAGGTGAAGAGGGCTACCAGGACTATTTCTACAATGTGGGTGTCAATAAAACCAAGGAGCTGCGCCCTGTGGACCAATCTATCCAGTTGGGTGATGGAGGTACCGGGCTGATTACAGAATTGAATGGCTTTTACAATGTCAACCCAAACTTCGGATTCTATACCACTCTCTATTACCTGACCAATCCCCGTGAAGTCAATGGGGTGAGGACCTATAGGGAAACATTGTCTTCCACTTTGAGCAATGAAGCCATCATGAGTGTGGCCGACCAGTACATGGCCCGCCTGGGAGTGAATTACAGCTTAGGCGGCAAGCTCCATGGAGCCTCTCTACTATTAGGGGGCAGGCTGGAAGGTATCCCTGTGGAGGACCTGATTGGCGGCAGTCTGGGCTTCCGCCGTCCAGGCTATGTGATTGCTGTTGAGCCAGGGATCAATTATATGGTGCGGAGGCTGAATTTCTTTGCTACAGTGCCAGTGGCTGTTGAGCGCAACCGGACACAAAGTGTCACAGACAAAGAAAATAGCATCTTGACCGGTACCTACCGTCAGGGAGATGCTGCCTTTGCAGACTATTCTATTAATATAGGCTGTTCAATTAAACTGTAATCTCGGGTTTTTCAGGATTTTGGATGGATAGGGCTTTACAAGCTAAGCCCTATCCATCCATTTCTTAAAAGCAAATTAAATACGCACGGTCCTGTTTGTTTATCTTCTAACCCACTTATACCTTTGGCCCCGTTAAAAATCCTGTTACTCTGTAACATCTTTCTTGTTTTCATCGTCAAATTGATTGCTAATAATTGAAACCAAAAATGCCAAAGAAATGTTTCCTATTAACGATAACAGTGCCGTATTGATCGCTTATATACTTTTCGCTTTATCTACTATACTTCTAGTCATGCTTTTTGCCATCAAACTTTTTGAGCGCAAAAACTGATCTTTTACGTTTTATTAAGCTGCTGTTTTCATCCGTTACCCTACACGAGCCCTCTTATTTAGACAAGCTCCGGGTTGAATCAGTAGTGATCACCCAAACTTTTGGTCAGCCGGCCGCTGGAACCACCCACACCAAATTGGGCGGAGGCACTGGTGGCGGAGGTAGTGCAACCGGCAATTACTGAAACTCCTTTAGATTTGCGCCATGCAGCAACTTATAGACACCATATCCCAGCTTTATTTTCAGTGGAAGGGCATTGAACCCATCCAGGTAGACGTATTACCGGAATCTGGCAGTAACCGCCGATATTTTCGTATACACGGTCAAGACGGACAAACTGTGATCGGAACTTTGGGCAGCAATATAAAAGAGAACGAGACCTTTCTTTATTTTTCTGATCATTTCCGGCAAAAGGAATTACCTGTACCGCATATTTTAGCGGTTAGTGAGGACAAAACCTGTTATCTGCAACAGGACCTGGGCGATGTTTCACTGCTCAATATACTGGAAGAAAAAGGTAGTACAGATGAAGTGTATGCTTTATTTAAAAAGAGCCTGGAAGAACTGGCGCGCGTGCAGGTTTTGGGCGATAAAGGGCTTGATTATAAGAAGTGTCTTACCAACAAGGAATTTGGCAAACAGGCAATAATGGCCGATTTGCTATACTTTAAATATTACTTTTTAGATGTATTGCAAAAGCCTTATGACAAGCAAAGCCTGATTGATGATTTTGAAGCGCTGAGCACTTTCCTTACACACACAGAATACAAGTACTTTATGTTCCGCGATTTTCAGAGCCGGAATATCATGGTACAGAATAGGAATGTGCATTTCATTGACTTTCAGGGCGGCATGAAGGGCGCACCGCAATACGACGTGGCCAGTATGTTATGGCAGGCTAAAGCCGGCCTGTCTGATGAATGGAAGGCGTCTTTGCTGGAAGACTATATGGATGCTTTTGAACAGATTATTCAAATGCCATTGGATAAAGCAGTATTTCGCACTCAATACAATGGTTATGTACTCATACGGTTGTTGCAGGTACTGGGGGCCTATGGGTTCCGTGGTTTGTTTGAGCGTAAGGCACATTTTCTCACCAGCATTCCCTTTGCGCTGAAGAATTTAAAGTGGTTCATTGAAAATAACAGCCTTGGCCTGGTGCTGCCGGAGTTCAAAAAGGTATTGGAGATCTGTGTGGATGATGAAATCATCAATCGCTTTACACCCATCCAGGCGGACGAGTCCACGCCCTTAGTAGTGAAGATCTGTAGCTTTTCTTATAAAAAAGGCATACCTGCTGATGAAACCGGCAATGGGGGAGGTTTTGTATTCGATTGCCGTGGTATTGAAAACCCAGGGCGCTATGAGCAATACAAGACTATCCATGGCCGCAACAAACCGGTGATGGAATTCCTGGAACGCCAGACCCGCATGCTCGACTTTTTAAACTCTGTTTTTGACATTGTGGACATTACCGTAGAAGACTACATCCGCCGCGGCTTCAGCAACCTGGCCGTGAACTTTGGTTGTACCGGTGGGCAGCACCGCAGCGTTTATGCTGCTGACGCATTGGCAAAACATCTCAAAAACAAGTATAAGGTGAGAGTAGATGTTTGCCATGTGGTACAGGAAGAGAAAAAGTGGATCAACGAGCTAACGCCTTCAGTTCCTAGAATAGACTAAGACTCTACTTTTACCTGCTCTTGCATTCTCTTGAGCTCTTCTTCATTTGTCAGGTCAAGCCGCAACGGGGTAATAGATACATAGCCATTTTCCACCGCCCAGCGGTCGGTACCTTCTTCTGCCGGCTCCAATGGTGTTACTGTAAACCAGTAGTGTTTCCTTCCCAGAGGATCCATACCGGGGACAATAGTGCCATCATAAAGTCGTACAGATTGCCTGGTCCATTTAATACCTTTCGGTTCCGGTGGCAGGTTTACATTGAAAAGGCTCAGTCCGGGGCTTTCCAGTAGCATCCGTAGGGTTCTTTCTACATAAGGTTCCAACACATCAAAGTTGGGTTCTGATTTACCAACGGGTGTGCTGAAAGCAATGCCTTTAATTCCAAGCAATACCGCTTGTTTGGCCCCGGCCAGTGTTCCGGAATGCCACATCGAGTTACCAAGGTTAGGGCCCATGTTAATGCCTGAAAGCACAACATCAGTTTTCGTGTACAAATGTGTACCCAAGGCAACACAGTCCGCCGGTGTACCATTTACCCTGAAAGCCTCTATGCCTTCAAACTGTATAGGGGATTTCTTAAAAGAAAGCGGCCTTGAGTGTGTTACTGCATGGCCCATAGAGGATTGTTCCACGTCTGGTGCCATTACGGTTACATCTCCAAAACGGGTGGCTATCCTGGCCAGCGCAGCGATGCCAGGGCTATAAATTCCATCGTCGTTGGTTATTAGGATTCTCATACCAACACATTTTATATTTTCATGCCATAGTTTTTACATACGCCCCTAAACTCTGGTATGTTTTTTAAGCTTCTATCATCTCAACAGCATACTTATGAAGGTGGTAAAGCTTTTACACAATCCCGGAGCAGGAGATGAGGATCATTCAAAAGATGAGCTGATATCAATGCTTGAGGCTTATGGGTTTGAGTGTAGATATTCATCTACAAAGAAAAAAAATATATGTAAAGACATAGAGCATGATGTCGATATGCTGGTGGTGGCAGGAGGGGATGGCACGGTTAGAAACGTTGTGGAAGACCTTGTTGACAGAAAAATGCTGGAAAAGAACTGGCCTATTGCCTTGTTGCCTTTAGGCACGGCAAATAATATCGCCAAAACATTGGGTATTCAAGGTAATACTGAGGAAATTATCCGGTCATGGCAAAAGGATAAAATGAAGAAATATGATGTAGGTAGGTTATATAATGTGCCGGATTCAAAATTCTTTCTGGAAAGCTTTGGTTATGGTGTTTTTCCATACTTGATGCAGGAAATGAAAAAGACTGGCAGGGAAAAAGTGGATGCGCCTGAGGAGAAGATCAAAGCTGCCCTGGAATTATTGCACGGCATTATTTTAACCTATGAAGGGCAATATTGTGAGCTGGAAATTGATGGAGTTGACCATTCGGGAAACTATCTGTTAGTAGAGATTATGAATACCCAATCAATTGGTCCCAACCTTTTACTGGCACCGCAGGCGGATCCCGGCGATGGTCACCTTGAAGTAGCATTAGTGCCAGAACATGACAGGCAAAAACTGGCAGCTTACGTTTTCCATAAAATAAACGGGAGAGAGGAAGAGTATGATCTTTATTGTATCACAGGAAAAAACATCCGCATCAGTTGGGAGGGAACCCATGTGCATGTTGATGACGAAGTGGTGAAACTAAAAAAGTCTGCAGAAATAAAAATAGAGTTGAGGGAAGGGTTGCTGGAATTTTTGGTGCCTTAGTAGCTTGCCCGTATCAATAGTTCATTAGTTTTTTTATAGAGTCATCAAGTCTTGCTTTTGCCAGGAATACCTGCTCTAATTCAACATTAAAAGGGACTGGTGTATCCAGTGATGCACAGCGCATGACAGGAGCATCCAGCCATTCAAAGCAGTGTTCTGCGATCCAGGCGGCTATTTCTCCGCCAATGCCACCAGTCAGCGTGTCTTCATGCAGGATCAGCACTTTACCCGTACGTTTTACTGTATCGCTGATTGCTTCATAATCTAAAGGAAGGAGGGTGCGCAGGTCTAAAATGTCAATAGAAATATCAGGGTGTGCAGCCGCATAATCTGTGGCCCAGTGAACGCCGCTGCCATAAGTAATAATGGAAATGTCCCCACCTCTTTGCACCAGGTGCGCCTTACCGATTTCTATTGTGTAATATGCTTCCGGTACAGGGCCGGTTACACTCCGGTATAAAGCTTTATGTTCAAAATACAGCACGGGATTAGGATCATTGAAGGCCGCGTTCAATAAACCCTTAGCGTCATAAGGCGTAGCGGGATAAACAACTTTCAATCCGGGCGTATGCACAAACCAGGCTTCATTGCTTTGGCTATGAAACGGACCTGCACCAACACCCGCCCCTGTGGGCATGCGGATCACTACATTGGCGTTCTGCCCCCAACGGAAATAGATCTTTGCCAGGTTATTGATGATCTGGTTGAAACCCATGGTGACGAAATCAGCAAACTGCATTTCTACCATACTCTTAAATCCTTCCAGGCTTAGACCCAGAGCGGCGCCAATGATGGCACTTTCGCAAAGTGGCGTATTACGAACTCTTTCTTTGCCAAACGCTTCTACAAAGCCTTCGGTGATCTTAAAAACACCGCCGTATTCAGCAATATCCTGCCCCATTAAAATGAGGTTAGGATGCCGTTGCATGCTTTGACGAAGGGATTCTGTAATAGCATCAACGAACCTTATCCCATTTCTCTCGTTTGGGCTGGACTGGTTTTCTACCGGCGGTGGAGAGGGCATGCCGCCTTGTACCACCTTGCTTGTTGAAGCGGTATGTTTACAATAAACAGCTTCTGCAAGTGAGGTTTGGATATTGATTGTCCCCTGCTCCACTTGTGGAGAACCTGTTCCGCCCAACTGAGAGGGGGCAGGAGCTAGTTCCTCTTCTATTTCCCGTTTCTGTTCATTGCGGATGGCATTAATATCTTCTTCTTGTAGTATGCCTTCTTTCAGCAGCCAGGCCTCATAGTTTTTTATAGGATCCTTCTGGCTCCATTCTTCCATCAATTCTTTGGGTACGTACTTTGTGCCGCTGGCTTCTTCATGGCCGCGCATACGAAATGTCGTGCATTCCACCAGGTATGGCTTCTGATTTCGGATGCAATAGTCTCGGATACCAAGAATGGTATGGTAAACTTCCAGCACATTATTACCATCAATGGAGATCGCCTCCATGCCGTATCCCTTACCTCTGTCTGCCAATTGCCTGCAACGGTATTGCTCGTTCACAGGGGTGCTCAAGCCATAGCCGTTGTTTTCAATCAGGAAGATAACAGGCAAGTCCCATACTGCTGCTACATTCAAGGCTTCATGAAAATCACCTTCCGAAGTACCGCCATCCCCTGTAAACGCTAAAGATACTTTCTGTTCTTTTTTTAGTTTATAAGCCAATGCAGCACCATCAGCAAGCGCTAACTGTGGCCCGAGGTGAGAGATCATGCCACAGATGTAATGCTCTTTGCTGCCAAAATGAAAACTTCTTTCCCTGCCTTTCGTATAGCCATCCAGGTCACCTTGCCATTGTTTAAAGAGCTTGTGCAGTGGCATGTTGCGGCAGGTAAATACACCCAGGTTGCGGTGGAGCGGCATGATCCATTCATCCGGCTGCAGGGCCAGGGTAGCACCAACAGAAATGGCTTCCTGCCCGATGCCGCTAAACCATTTGGATATCCTTCCCTGGCGCAACAACAGCAACATCTTTTCTTCAATGAGACGTGGCCATAAAAGGTTTCTGTAAAGGTCTATGAGTTGTTCCCTGGTAAGGTTATGAGGGTGGAATTCCATTTCGTACAATGCTTATTGGATAAGTAAATATCAGTCATCTGCACCCGCTATCTTTCCCAATATATAGCTTACAAACGAAACGATCAGGCTAAATAATAAAGCCGGCCACCAGCCATCAACTGTAAAACCGTCCACCAGGCTTGCCGTCCATTTTACCATCAGGATATTGATCACTAGTAAAAACAGGCCGAGTGTAAGAATGGTAACAGGAATGGTTAGAATAACAAGGATTGGTTTGACAAATGTATTAAGCAGGGCAAGTACCAGCGCCACTATAATGGTGGTTTTAATGTCTGCAATTTCTACACCGTCGAGCAGGTAGGCCGCTACAAAAGCGGCCACTGCTGTAACGAGTACTTTGAGGATAAAGCCCATAATTAAATACGAGGTTAGAAGTACGAAATACGAAGCAAGGAAATATCAGATCACTACCAATTCATAAAAATTTTCTGGTGCCAGGTATTTGTTCGCCAACCGCTGCAACTCCTCAGCCGTTACTGTTTTGATCGTATGTATCTGCTTATAAAAGAAGTTTTCATCCAATCCATTCAGAATAATGTTCTTCCAACGGTTGATGATGTGGAATGGTCCATCCAGGTCGCCTAAAATGCTTCCCATCATAAAGTTGCGTACCAGCAACAATTCTTCATCATCAATAGGCATATTGCGCAAATCCTCCATTTCCTTGTATACTTCAACAATGGTTGCCTCGCAAACATCGCGTCCTGCCTCTGTGCTGATCATCCAGGCACTTTGCTGAATATGGTTTTGCAGGTAACTGTGAATGCCATAGGTATAGCCTTTCTCTTCACGGATGTTACTCATCAATCTTGACCCGAAGAAGCCTCCGAACACGTTGTTCAATACCTGTACTTTCATAAAGTCAGGGTGATGACGGTTAGGGAAGGGCGAGGCTATCCGGATAGCACCCTGCACACCATTGGGGTCGTTGGTAACGCGGTATTTTTTCTCTTCAACAGGTTGTACTTTGTGATCAAACAACTCTACTTCATTATTCTTCAGGTCGCCAAAATATTGATTGAGCAGTTCAAAAATATTAGAAGGCAGTTTGCCAGCGACAAACAGAACCATTTTGCCGTTGAGATAATATTGCTGGTAAAATTGCTGGAGTTGTTCGCGGGTTACATTGTCAAAATCTTCAAAACGGCTGTAACGTCCATAAGGGTGGTGCTCTCCGAAGAGATATGCGTCAATAAGGCGGCCTGCAACGAAATCACACTTCTTTAAGTTCACATTCAGCCGCTGCTTCATGTTTTGTTTATAAATATTGATTTCCTCTTCAGGGAATACAGAATCGACGATCAGCTCTTTTACCATTGGCAACAACTCTTCCAGGTGCTTTGATAAGCAATGAAGGGAAAGTGTTGCTGTTTCATTATAACAGTGGCGGTTAAGATATGAGCCATAAAACTCAAAATGTTCATTGATCTGAAAAGCACTCTTCTTAGAAGTTCCGTTCTTCAATAAAAAATTGGTACTGGCGGCTACCAGGTTCTTTTTTTCGAACCAGTTACCGGCATAAAACACCCATTCAATTTGCAACACATCTTCTGCGCCGGCATTAACAGCGTATACTTCTACACCATTGTTCAGAACATATTTTTCGTAAGGCTTTAGTTTCAGGTCAAATTCTATTGCGTCTTTTATAACTGGGGGTTGTTTACGATTGAGCATAGTTAATTATATAATCTTCTAATGAAGAAATAGTTCTAAATAATCTCTATTGATGATTGCAGATTCTTACTCTTTTTTAGTTCGAATTCTTTGCCATATACCAGAGCGTATTGCAATTGCCTTCCCGGAAGATAACATTGCTTTGCTCCTGGATATCCTGTACTGTGACGCTGTGGTAACGATCCAATTCCGTATTCATTAAATTAGCGTTGCCCAGCAATTCATAAAAAGCAAGGCTGTTCGCACGATTCATGATACTCATGTCTTCAAATGCAATAACACTCTCTGTTTTATTTTTTCCCTTCTGCAATTCCGCTTCACTTACCCCGTCGGTTTTCAGCTTTTCCAACTCACGGTTAATGGCTGCTTCAGCATCTTCCATTTTTACACCTTTTACCAGTTTGCCTTCAATGGTCAGTAAACCCGGTTCTACTGTTCCGTGGTGGTAACATTCAATATTTGAGAATAACTTTTGTTCTTTTACCAAACTTTGGTACAACCGCGAAGACTGTCCCCCGCCCAGCACCTCTGTAATCAGGTCGGCTGTATAATAGTGTTGATCGATTCTGCCATAAATATGCCAGCATTTGTACAAGGCGTCCAGGGGAACATCGGCATGTACTTCCAGTTTACGGTCTATAGTTTGTTTTGGTTCTTTGGGCAACTGGCGTACATATTTCTCACCAGGCTCTATTGGCCCAAACCATTTTTCGGCCAGCGTTCTCACCTGTTCGGTAGTGACATTTCCGGCTACTACCAAAATTGCATTCACTGGTCGATAATGTTTAAAGAAGAAATTCTTCACATCCTGCAATTGGGCATTTTCAATATGCGACAACTCCTTGCCAATGGTCATCCATTGATACGGATGCACTATATATGCCAGTTCCCGCATTTTCAACCATACATCTCCATAGGGTTTGTTGAGGTAGTGTTCTTTGAATTCCTCGCATACTACCTTCCGCTGCACGTCCAGACTTTTTTCGCTAAACGCCAGCGACAGCATACGGTCGCTTTCCAGCCAGAAGGCCGTTTCTAAATTCTCAGCAGGAAGCTGTATGTAGTAGTTTGTTAAGTCGTTGGTTGTATAGGCATTGTTTTCCCCTCCGGCCATTTGTAGCGGATCGTCATATTCCGGTACATTCAAAGAGCCGCCAAACATCAGGTGCTCAAACAGGTGGGCAAAACCCGTACGGCCCGGATCTTCATCCCTGGCTCCTACATCGTACATCACATTTACCACCGCCATTGGAGTAGATGTATCCTGGTGAACGATCACCCTCAACCCATTGCTTAAAACAAAACGTTCAAAATTGACCACTTTAATTAAATGATTTATGTTGATGAAATAGTCTGCAAGTTTACGGGATAAAAGTTTAAGAGTTGTTGATCAAGTCAGCCTGAGGCTTATTGAGGGCTGCCTTCTTAATTATTAAGTTATTTTTTTCTCAAAATACTCTTTACCCTAAACTCTATTTCAATTAATTGCTCATTGCGCATAACGATGAGCTTTGCTCTGCCAACGGACTTTTGAAGGCTGGCCTTATAATGTTGCAGGTTTTGGCTGAAATCTTTATTTACAGCTACAACAATGTCGCCTTCAAGCAGTCCTGCAGCTTCCGCGTGGGAGCCTTCTGCCACATCCCCGATAATTATACGGCCATCCTGGTAGTAAAGCTCAATACCGGTATAAATATAATCGAAGGCATCATTAAAGTGGGAATTGGGAGTCAGGTAAAAATCCCTCTTCTCATAATTGAGTATCAGGTTAAACCGCCTCAGAATGTCGCTGCCAAGGATACCTCCGAGGTAGGGATAAGAAGTAATATTGAATTCATCATCGAAAATGTAAATAGGTACGTTTTTAAATTTATAAGGCCCCAGCCTGGCTTCTTTGATAACGGTCATCTTCATATCAATTTTACCACCCAGGCCTTCTGCTTCTTTTGTGTACAGCTTTCGTCTTTTATCTAATATCGCACTGTCTTTTACAAAGTCTGTAGTAAGCATCAGGTTCAAGCCAGCCCCCAGGTCAAATAAAAACCGTGTATAGCTTTCATTTTCATCTCTTACCCGCAAATAGTTTACCGGTAAAGTGGTAATAAATGGTCTGAGCAAATGACCGCCCCTGGGGTATTTCAGGGAACCTTTGGTCCAAAACTCCACATACGAGCTGTCATAGTTCACCTTTATAATATATCGGCTAAATACTGAATAACCAATAATGCCATCAATATGTAAGCCGTAAACGGCAGTTAGTATATCATAATTATTAACATGAAAATTCAGGCTGTCTATTTCCAGGCTTGGAAAGCGAAGTTTACGGTTGTTTAAAAAACTTACCTGCCTGATGCCTGCAATGCCGCGGATGGTGC
>CBKWHA010000197.1:0-10664 GCA_966674115.1 uncultured Chitinophagaceae bacterium | reverse complement strand
CGCTCACAAAGCGTACAGAGCCTTCCAATAAGGTAGTCCTTACCGCCTTTTCCTCCTTGTACGCCATGATATTGAAATGCGTACCCAATACCTGCACTTCAGCCCCATTCACACTGACCACAAAAGGCATGGCTTTATTCTTGGCTACTTCAAAATAGGCCTCACCACTGATCTCTACCCTCCTTTCCTTACCTGCAAAAGCTGTGGGAAAACGGAGGGAGGAAGCGGCATTGAGCCATACCTGGCTGCCATCCGGTAATTCTACTTGATACTGCCCGCCTCTTGGTGTGGTTATCGTATTGTAAACTACTTCCTTAGAACCCGTACCAGCAGGATCATAGTCCAGCTTTCCACCCAGCTTGATTACTTGGGTAGCTCCTTGTTGGGCAAGCGTACCATTTTGTGCACTATCCAGCACAATGGTTGAACCATCCGCCAGTGTCAATATAGCCTTATCGCCTCCTGGCAGCACGTCATTTTTATAGCCATTTTTCCTGACTTCTGTTTGTGCAACTTCTTTTTTCCCATCCCTGTTGAACCAGAAAAAAGTACCCAAAAGAAGCAGCCCAATCACAGAAGCGGCTGCAACGATTTTAAGGAATGTAAAGCGCCTAGGCCTTTGTTGTAAAGGAATTACCTTGCTTTCCAAAACCTCTTCTTCCTTTTTCGCAACATTCATTATTCTTTGGAAAATGATATCAGCCCTGTTTTGATCTGCCTTCCCTGAAAAAGAATTATGCTCAAATAGCTGCCCTACAGATTTTTTAAAATTTGTTGCATACTCTTCCTGCTGTAATAATTGTAAAAAATAGGCTAACTCCTCTTCAGTCAACTGGTTATTTATATAACCACTCGTTAATTCATCAAATGATTTGTTGGTCATATATCTATAAAGACACAGAAATAGAAACCATGTCCTAGTGGTTCCAAAATTTTTTTTGAAAAACTGAAGAAACTATTGGCAATAAGGAATCTATGGGGATATTTTCATAATGATGGCAGCCAATACTAACTCGCCCCTGTGCGTATTCAAATACTGACGGAGAAACTGTAATGCTTTAGTCATATGATTTTTGACTGTCGACCGGGAAATGCCCAATTGTTCTGCAATAGCGTTATAGTCGAGACCTTCGTTTCGGCTCAACTCGAAGACAGCACGTTGTTGTTCTGGCAATTGTTGTACGGCCTTATCAATTAATAGCTTTGTTTCTTTCACTAGCATAACCTGCTCCGGCAGGGCGGAAGATTCCAGAAAATGCTGCTCCAGGTGTTCCACAAAAGGCTGCTCCATTGTTTTTCTGCGCAGCTCATTGTATATGTGATTCCTGGCAACAGTGAACAAGAAAGCATCAAATTTTTCTACGGAAGGAAGTTGTTCCCGCTTTAACCAGATTTTGAGAAACACGTCCTGCACGATTTCTTCAGAAAGCGCTGCGGACTTTGTAAGTGTCAGGGTAACAGAATAGATCTTATTCCAATAATGATCAAACAACTGGCGAAAGGCTCTTTCATCGCCCTCTGCCACTAGTAATAGCAGTTCATTTTCATTATCTAAGGCAGCAATCAATTTCTTAGTTTGAACAAATGTACACTACATACCATTATTTAACATGACTTAAATCCCTAAGTTAGCAGTTTGATTTTATACCAATTGTGTTGTATTCCATTGTAGTCAAATGAATATTTTATTTCCGATCAAAATAAATATGCTCATTCCTTTTTAAACTTAAGCGTTTTATTAATATTCTGTCCAATTTTCCTTCCCTGTTCAGCCCCCCACTCGCAGGAAATGCGATAGTGAATACCCGCATATATTCTTGAGTCGCATATTTCTTTTACCAGCTCATCAAATGAATTATAAGTACGGGGTGCCATGCCGAGATAATCATAAGTGTGATCGGAAAAAGGATAACTATTTCCGAAAAAACCTTTGAGTATTTCCGCAAATGAACCGGCAATGGCGGAATGCCCGGATGGAAAATCCGGGAAGGGCGGTGTGTCAAATAATGGTTTCCATTCCCTGTAACCCAGCACTTCTCTTATATACCTGACGGGACGTTCCTGGTTGTACTGAAATTTTATTTTCCAGCAACCGATACCTGCATCCACGCAGGCAATACCAGTCTTTGCACAAACCATGGCTGTAAAATCAAGAGGGGGTTTTTCCTGTTGCAGTAACTGTTTTAATATAGAGATATAATGGCCGTCGCCAAAACCGGGATAATCACGATAAAATAAAGCAAGCGCAATTTGATCGGGGCTCAATGTCTGTGAAATATCATACACTTCCTTTGCCATCTGGTAATAATCGGAAGAAGGATCGGTAGAGTATGCCGGCGGAGCCAGAGGCGCAATGCCGTCTAAACTACCTGCAACAAATAGACGGTGGTCTCCCCAATAGGGTCCGAAAGCTGGTGCAAATCCAGGAGGCGTAGGTGCCCAGAGCCCCGGGCCTGCAGGAGGTATATAAGGCTTATTGCTATTGGTGTCATATCCATCAGTTTTTGACCAATCAAATAGTAATTGAGCTACCGTTTTTCCAAAATCTACTGACCTTTGAAAAGTTGCCTTATCTGTTTCAGATCGATAAGCTTTATTGAGTTCGTTTTCCAATGCATTGATAGCAGCTTTATTGGCCTCAGAGGTATTAGGGAAAAAATTACGGTTCATGGCTGCAAGTGCAGCATTGGCGCAGGTGGGCCAATGATACACATACCCGGGAACTGTTTTGGGCATGGCCGGCATATTAGTTAATTGTCCGGATAACGACCGGTAAGCAGGCATCCCGGGCACAACAGCTTCATACAATGCTATGCCGGCATAAGCAAAAGGACGGGATGGCGGTAGTCCTCCAATGAAAGGTGAACTGGTGCGTATCAGTTCCAGTTGCATACCCATCCACTTTATAGCCACCTCCGATGAGTAAGCATTTGTCAGCGCTGAATCGTTTTGATGCCCCTCGTCACTGCCAGATTCTTTCCTCGCAGAAAATATAAAAAACAGGACGAGGAAAAATGAAATCGAATTTAGATGAAGACTTTTCATAAACAGCCTTTTTATATGATGAAATTATTTATGCAGCTATTGCTGAATAACTGTCATAAAGCTACATCAGACATGAGCCAGGGGCATGTTTGAAAAGTTCAATTACCTGTCAAAAAAGGTCAATTTCAGGAAATCTGTGAAGCTTCATTTTCCTTGCGGTATTTCAGGGGTGAAAGACCAAACCTTTTTTTAAAGAGATGGCTGAAGTGAGTGCTGTTTTCAAAACCGCTTTCAAAAGAAATGTCAGTTACCGGCTTATCAGTGCTGACAAGAAGCTTATAGGCATGATTCAGTTTTTGCTCCTGCAGCCAGTGGCCGGGTGTGGTTTTATACACAGAAATAAAATGCCTTTTAAAAGAGGATAAACTAAGGTTCAGCATTTTGGCATAGTCCTGAAGAGAAAGATTATAAAGACAATTGGCTTCCATTACCTGCTGAAGCGGATCATATTGCGGCGAAAGAAGGTGCAGCAGGTAATTTTTGAGATCAATATTTTCAGGATTGTCAAGAATGTTCAGCAGCAGTTCCTGGAATTTTAATTCCAGTAAATCTTCTGATGGTTTTGTATCAGAATAAAAATAAGGGATGAGTGAATCAAAATAAGCAGTCATGATGCTGTTAACACGCAGCGGGATCAGCAATTCATTCTTTGGTTTCGGTAAAGGAGTAATTGCTCTTGTTGAATGACTCTCCCGCATAAAGGACTGCAGGTAAGAGTCGGGTATAAAGAATGTAATAATGCAGAGCGTCTCTTCAAAAAATTTTTCGACAATAGTAGCTCCTTTCTTTACAAAATATGCATCCCCGGCTTTCATCAGCCAGGAATGTCCGGGAGTGTGGAATGCCTTTTTACCGCTGAGGATATACTGGATATAATTTTGCTGTGACCACAAATCCTGTATCCTCACTTCCATCGGACATTTATAATGCACAAACAAAAGTTCCCTGCAGGTAAGTTGGCTATAAATTCCTGGCCGGGATTTTACTCTTTCGTAATAATTAAACAACTGTCCGTATTTGAAACCGAATTTACCAAAAATTCCTATCCAAAATCCATTCATCTTTTCATAACGGTTCTATGGCTTTTTCTCTTTACCACTTTCTATTTATACCCGCGATGCCAATTAAGAGCCTCCCCTGTTCATTATCACAGGTTACTGCAGTAAAACAATGGTACCATAGGCAATGAGTGTAATACCTGCAATTAAGGAAATAGCTTTCACTGATGATAAAACCTTTTCAATCAGTACAAACAAGGATATAACGGCAATCCAAAGGATGTTCATGATGCCGGAAACAAAAAGCAGGATCATTAAAATCCAGCAACAACCAAGGCAATAAATACCATTTTGTATTCCCATTCTCAAGGCGCCGATTTTACCATCTTTCCAGTATTGATGAATAAAACTGATTGGAGTACGGCAATGACGCAAACAGGTATTTTTTAATGGTGTAAATTGAAACACTCCTGCCAAAATTAAAATACTGCCGCCAAGAATTTTACTGGTGGTGATCATTTCAGGATTGAGTAGTGAAACCTGTTGCAATAACCACTGCAGAAGCGTAGCGAACAAACTAAAAGCTGCCCACACAAGGAAATAACCACATAGCAAATAACCGGATGGCACAAAAGGATTTTGCCGTTGTTGGCGTTTCCGGTTGATCAATGTAAAAATCAAAACAAGAGGAGTAACGGATGGTGTCATCATTGCAATCATCATCACAAACCACATTAGAAACAACAACACAAAATCAGTCCAACTCCAACTTGGTGTCATGGGCATGGCAAAAAAAAGCGCATCCATGTTCATTGGGTACATCTGGTTGTATAGATAAATGATGTACAGCCAGGACAAAACACATAATACGAAAAGTGCAATAAGAACAATAAAGCGATCTTTTTTTAAAACATATGCTAATGGGCTGGTTTTGGTCATAACAATAGCAATACTTAATCAATCATCATTTTTTAAATTGCGCTCCCTTTCACTATGCACCATGCACGTTTCACGGCTGAAATACGAACTGTTCAATTGAATTTGGCTCTACTGCATATTTGGACCAGTCCAGTCAAACGGAATATGTTTACTTGACTTACCTGCCCAGTTCCATTTAAGACCAAATGCATTGACTTCGTTCTCCACAGCTTTGCCCCAGGTCATAATTTGTCCTGGTCCTACTTCCGAGCCAGGAGCATTGTATAACTGCACCCGTTTGCCGGAAGGTGTGGTAGGTCCTGCGAGTGCTTCGCCAATTGCTCTTATTTTACCAGGAATTACAGCTTGCCATTGAGCAAGGTCACCATCAGCTTTGAATTCAATAGGAGCAAACTCAAGTCCACGGACTTCTCCAATGAGTGAAGCAAACTCTGCCATCCATCCACCTGCTTGTCCTGAAAAAACTTTTTGTAGTATTTCACGTTGCTCTTCGCTGGCACGTTCATCCATAAGGATGCCAATCGAAACAGGATTTTCCTTCGCCCAGGCATTGCCATCGAACGTTACCACTGCAATTACATTGAGATCCTTGAGTTCCACATCACCATAACTTCCCTCACGAATATGATAAGCCATTACACCTTCACAGTGGTTGTTTGTTGGAGCTTGCGCAAAACCACAAGGGCAGGGAATGTTACAGCTACACACATCAAACCAATCCCCCTTCATCCACCAGTTTGGAACGTTATTCATAACAAAGTTCTTTAAGTGGTTGTAACTGTCAATATTGGCATTAACCCAAATTTACAACTATTATAAGGGAAATATTAAATATATAGGCAAATGTTAAATGCAAATAACACTACCCGCACGAAACGAAAAGCTGAGCTATTAATTTCCTAGTCCCTTTCCACCGCTCTTTTTGCCTTCAAATCATTTTGGTATACAGCAAATTCAGCAGGAAATAATATTCATAATAGCACAAAAAATTAAAGCAACGAAAGAGCGGTAAACTATCATGACTAAAGCGACAGGACCAACGACTCCAATGGCTGCAGAGAAACGCCAATTCTCCCCTCACCATTCACCACCTGCATCGTAACCATTTCTTTTCCATACAGCTCATCCCTTAACTGGTAATTCCCATCTCTCAAACCCCACTGCTTAATAACAGGCTCCATAACATGCAGCGTACCAGTAAAGCCTGCGTGATCACTAAAATTGGAAAAGACAATCAGCTTTTGTTCTTTACTCCAACGCGCAAATGAAAACAGTTTATCATTGTATCCAGGCGTATGATGTCGATTCCAGAGATGTAAATCAGCATAATTACCCGTCAGGGCAGAACTATTCCTCGTAAAGTTGAGCAAGCGCTTATAAAAATCACGGAGTGCACGCTCAGATTCAGTCAATTGCCCGCCATCAAACTTACCTCCATTCATCCAACGCTGGTGGTGGGGCACACCAACATAATCAAAAATAGAAGTACGCGTGGGGCTACCAAAACCCGCATGTTCTGCGCCTGGCTCTCCTACTTCCTGACCAAAATAGATCATTATAGGGGAAGTGCCGATTGTTGCCGATACCACCATAGCCGGTTTTGCTTTTTCAGGATAACTGGCAAAGGCTGGACTGGCAATGCGCTGCTCATCATGATTCTCCAAAAAATGCAGCAACTGGTGTTCAATATCGGAATACCATTGTTGAATATGCGCTAAGGTATCTGTACTGCCATGGCCATGTATCACCTCTCTGATCCTGTCGTAAAAATCTACCTTATCATAGAGGTAATCCATCTTGCCTATATGGATATAATCGCGGTATGCTGCCGGGTTATAGATCTCTGCGATCAGTTCGGCAGAAGGCTTTTGCGTTTTGATGGCAGAATTCATATAACTCCAGAATTCCACGGGCACCATCTCAGCCATATCAAAACGAAATCCATCTACGCCCATGTTTAGCCAAAAGAGAGCTATATCGCGAAACTTTTTCCAGGACGAAGGCACATCCTTACCCTGCCAGAAAGCATGGTGATCAGCAATGGACCTGGTGGCGTAATCAGCAGGTAAAGTGTCAAAATCTTTAGAGCCATCCGGACGAACGCCATAGTTGACTTTCACCGTCTCATACCAATCGTTAAAATCAGGTTGTGCCCGGCGACTGCCATTGCCGGTCCATTTAGCTGGGAATTCATCAAATTTACCATCACTTAACGGGTGGGGTTCACCACCTAAAGGCTTGTAATTATTGTGCGGAAAAGGTACCAGGAAACTTTCACCCGGTATATAATAAAAGTTGTTGTCCTTGCTGTATTCTACATACTTGTTATCCGATGCACCAAAATCTTCTGCACCGTCAGGTTTGTGCAATGAAACATAGTGGCGGGCTACATGGTTAGGCACAATGTCAATAATCACTTTGAGGCCATGCCTGTGCGAACGGTCGACCAACTCCTTAAACTCCTCCAGACGTTTTGCAGGGTTGGTAGCCAGATCCGGATTCACATTGTAGTAATCCTTTACAGCATAAGGCGATCCGGCACGTCCTTTCACCACATCCGGGTCATCATTACTAATCCCAATAGAAGTGTAATCACGGATAACCGCATGATGGGGCACACCAGTGTACCAGATATGCGTAGTGCCGAGCGCTTTGATCTCCTCAAGCGCCTTATCCGTAAAATCGGCAAACTTGCCTACTCCATTTTCTTCAATAGTACCCCACGGCTTGTTGGTGGTATTGGTATTTCCAAAAAGCCGGCTGAACACCTGGTAAATAACTTTTTTACCTTCCACCTGTGATTGATTATTATGCTCCATTGTATTTTTCACACTTTTACAGGCTATGATTGAAAAGGCTAGTAAACAAATATGCCAAAGTTTACGCATAGAAATGCTTTTAAATGTTCAATAACACATAGCCAACTGCAATGTTAGCAGTAATTTTTATTGGTCCAACCGTTATCTAATTAAGAGATTGTAACTAGCGGATTTTATTCCTCGTTTCCAATCCTTCTATCATGCCCTTCAACATTGTAGGTACAATCAGTTTATGAAATGGTCTGACAGGTAAAAAATAAAGCCGGCCAAACCAATTATTGAATTCTACAGTTGTCGTTATCGTTAAATTCCTTTTGCCATTTTCGTTTATTGCTTGGTCAATAAATAACGAAACTCTAAAATTCAAATGCTTATCGTCTTCGCCAAATACAACTTCATTTTCTGTTTTGCCAAACACTTTGAAAAGTCCAAGTTGTTCGCCTGGTTCACATTTGAAATTGTCAATTTGCTTTTGCCTATCTGTTAAGTTTTCAGATGTTTTAAGCCCAAAGAGCCCAACTATTTTATTTCTCAATGCAAATAATCTCTCAACCCATTTTGGTCCGCATGTAAAAAATGATCTCCCGATTTCTGTTGAACTGATTCTGTTATTATTGTCTATAAACACACTTTTATAACTATCAATATAGTCGTAATTCTTTCCATTCTTATTTAGAATAGATTTGCCGGGAAGTTCTGTTTTCTTTATGGTCATCTTTGTCTATTGATACTTTGGAGAGGCGTGCGTCGATTTACAATGACAGCACAAGAGCCCATTAAAGATATGTAGTTTACCTTTTGCTAGCTGTTCAATTGTATCATTTTAATGAAGGCTAATGACTCTTGTAATTCGCCATTGTCCATTTTCTCTCCGCCAGATGTGAACGAATTTAGCAAAATGATGGTTGTTATTCTTGACTTCCTGGCTGGTATAAAATCGATGTCTTCCCATTTCCACAACTCCATAGTCATGAATAGGATATACCTCAATGCTGCCTTTAAGAAGTTCTCTTGTTACTTTACCGCAAACATTGTTTTTATAGGCATTCATGACAGATTCTTTGGATGTCGATAAGCCTCCCTTATCATGATAAAATTCCAAATCCTCAGAAATTATTGAATCCAATTTATCCACCTTACAAGTATTGTAGGCGTCACCCCAAATACTATCCATGTAAACAATGGAATCATACAACTCTTTGGATTGTGGGATATAAGATTCACGTTGATCTGTCAGGTTATTTTTTGCAGTTGAACAAGCTGTAATAAAAACTACAATAGTCAAACAGAAAAGAACATTTGCTTTTACATTCTTCATATACTATTTTATTTTTTGCTGTGTTTTTTTAGAATGAAAGCCTTTCTAAAGATATACCACTATTATAAAGAATTGATATTGAACCACTGAAGTTGAGTTTCGCGAAAAGAGTTGTTCAGTTTTGATACAATAGCTGTCCGCTTTCAAATGAGCGTTTAAATGTTGGTCTTACCTTATTAGATCAAGGATGACAAATATTACAATGAATGGCTGAATGATAGTTATTCTACTCTGCTTTAGCCAACTTTAAATTTTAAGTTCCGGTATATTAGTTTGCATCATAAAATGTTATGGAGTTTTATGTATTGAAGTAACATGATGGTTTTGCCGTCTTTGATTTCTCCTGTTTCAATCATATTTATTGCTTTTTCAATAGGAATTTCCAACACTTCAATATGCTCTTCTTCGGCTTCGAGTCCGCCTCCTTCAGTCACTTTCATTTCATTGGAATGTTCAGCTATAAAATACTATACTATGTTTTTGGGTTTAGATGTATCGTGCCCGAATATCTATACTCGGTTAGAGTTGGTGTGTATGCAATTTGCCAGCAATAATGTTTATCTCTTTTTAGAAAATAAACTTTTCTTTTCGCATTGTCACCGATTTGCTTATAAGTATTTCTATCTACCAATGTTATTCCTGAGATAGAACTATACTCGGCTGGATAGCCAAAAATTGTATCGATTTTAGTCGGCGCAATTTCTATAATACTGAATTGTTGACTGGGTTTACTGATGTCAATATATTCGTCAGTGATTTCAACATATGAGGATTTACAAGAAAATAGTAGTGTACAAGAAATAGTCAAATAAAACCAATTCTTTTATTTTAGTTTGCTCGAGGTCTTTGCAAAAGACCCCAAACAGAAGGGAATGCACGTTCACTTTTCAGGATACACCTTTGTGTATCCTTGTCTGCCTTCTTTTATAATAAAAATCAATAGCACTTTGGCAGGGATATTTTTATCTGGATTTCTTAATAGAGAATGAATGACATTTCTTTTTTCATTGAACATTTGACCTGCTTTGAAGGTAATCGGCTCTTTATGGTCAAGGCCAACCTCAACAGTACCTTCGATAACATATCCAAACAAATCGGCATCATGACGATGAGATACCGTATCAACCAGAGACGGAGGTACAGTCATCAGTGAGGATTGCAATTGAAATTTTTTCAAGTCCGAATCAGAAAGAAAGGTGTTCAGCACCGGTGCAAATTGTAATTGTATTGAACTATCAGTGGCACCATGATTATGTTGAGCGTATGTGCTGTTGCCAGCAAAGACCAGAAATAAGCACAGAAATAAATAGGTATAGAATTTCATAATAAAAAGTTTAGTGAGACATCATATAATTTAGAAATACTTGTTATTCTCCGGCTAAACTACGGATTCAATTTGTGTTTTTGTTAGCAAGAAATCTATTAATTATAAGCTGTCTCATTCAAATCGCAGCTAACAGAAGTATTGCTGCAGGTGGGATAGTTTATAATTGGTCGAGTAGGCAAGGGCATTTCAGCCCGAGCCGCTCACAGAACCGTGCTTGA
>CBKWHA010000196.1:0-10723 GCA_966674115.1 uncultured Chitinophagaceae bacterium | reverse complement strand
GGAAATGGTTTGGAAGATATGGTTTGCGGCGGTTCTTTCTATTTCGGTGCACAAATGTTCTTGCAACAGCAGGATGGCCGGTTTGTACAAAGAAACCTGCAGGAAGAAAAGAAAAATGCAGAAGACATGGGTGTTTTGCTGTTTGATGCAGACGGTGATAAGGACCTGGATCTATATATTGCCAGCGGCGGATACGAAGCGCCAGCCAACAGTGTTTCTTACCAGGACAGGTTTTATGTAAACGACGGGAAAGGCAGGTTTACACAAAACACTGCTGCCCTGCCACAAAACTTTACCAGCAAGTCCTGTGTACGGGCTGCTGATTATGATAGGGATGGAGATCTGGATTTGTTTGTTGCCGGCCGTGTTGATCCCTGGAATTACCCCAAACCGGTTTCCAGTTTTATCTACCGTAATGATTCAAAAGGAGGAATGGTAAAGTTCACCGATGTGACGGCTTCGATAGCGAAGCCCTTGCAAAACATTGGCCTGGTTTGCGATGCCTTGTTTACTGATTATGATAATGATGGCTGGCTGGATCTGCTGCTCGCCGGTGAATGGATGCCCATCACCATTTTAAAAAATGTGAACGGGCGTTTTTCAAACGCAATAGCTCAAGTTCCAAATTCTTCTGGTTGGTGGAACACGATTGCTCCTGGTGATTTTGATAATGACGGCGATATAGATTATGTTGTAGGCAACCTCGGTAAAAATTCATTCTATAGGGCCAGTGAACAATATCCGGTCTGCATCATTGCCAAAGACTTTGACAATAATGGCAGCTACGATGCTTTTCCTTCCCTTTTCTTACCGGTATCACAAAACGACCCAACCAGAAAAGAATTTCCGGCACATTTAAGGGATGAGGTGGTGAAACAGATGATCAGTTTGCGGACACAGTTCCAGAATTATCATTCCTATGCAGTGGCGCCAATGGATGAAATGCTCACCGAAGAGCAACGCAAAGGTGCTTTGCATTTGCAGGCTACTTATCTTCAGTCGGCTTATATGCGCAACGATGGAAATGGCAGGTTTGTGCTGCTTCCGCTGCCTGTGCAGGCGCAGATCTCAGCGCTGAATGGCATGGTTGCCGAAGATTTCGACGGAGATGGAAACCTGGATTTGGTGATTAATGGCAATGATTATGGATCAGAGGTATCTGTGGGCCGTTATGATGCTTTAAATGGATTATACCTGAAGGGTGATGGAAAGGGTAATTTTTCAGCTTTATCTATTCTAAATAGCGGCATCTTTATTCCCGGCAACGGAAAAGCCCTGGTAAAACTGCGTTCGCATTCGGATACTTATCTTTTAGTGGCTGGTCAGAACAAGGGCCCACTGAAGGTCTTCCAATTAAGAAAGAATGTTCAATGTATGCCCTTCCAGCCTTCTGATGTTGGTTTTGAAGTAAAGTACAAGGATGGCCGGATACAAAAAGGAGAGGTGTATTATGGTTCTTCTTTTCTGTCACAGTCCGGACGGTTTTTAATAATAAATGAAGCAGTGAGTTCTGTGCAGGTGATTGATACTAAAGGGAAAAAGAGAATAGTAAACCTGGAGTATGACTAATCCTAAACCAGAAGCATATTCATGATTAAAATGATCAAACTACACCAGGCGATCTATAGTTTATTAGTTTTCCTTTTCCTTTTGGCTGTGTTTTTTTCCTGTAAGAATTATCACAGGAACCAGTCACATAAAGAGGTTTCAATTTCCAGTATCCGGAAAGGCGAAAAGTTAGCTGCTAAATACTGCCAGTCGTGCCATTTATTGCCAGAGCCTTCCCAACTGGATGCTAAAAGTTGGGAAGAAGGTGTGTTGCCGAATATGGGACCTTATCTGGGCATTTTTGCTTATGATTTTAAACTATATCCTTCCGGGAAAAAAGATCCCTATCTGGAACGCGGATTTTATCCTTCCCAACCTGTTATATCAACAGTTGAATGGCAGCACATTCTGGACTATTATACGGCAACTGCCCCTGATGCGCTACCTGGTCAAAACCGCAAAGAGCCAATAAAAATGGGGCTGCCGCATTTTGAATTGACAGGGGTATCTGCAATTCCATTATCACCGGAAGTTTCTTATGTAGGCATTGACACGCAAAAGCATCAGTTGCTGCTGCATGATATGAAAGCGCAGAAACTCTGGATTTTTGATAGTTCATTGGTTGCGGTGGATTCACTCGATTCCAGGAGCACTATTGTAGACATAGGTCTTCAGAAAGACAAATTATTGATCTGCGATATAGGAGAACTCAATCCCAACAATGGAAAGTTTGGCAAGGCCGGATATGTGTATACAACAGCATTGGGCAAAATGCAGCAGGAAGCAAACATGATACTTAGGAATTTGGCGCGCCCGGTGCAAATTATAGAAGCGGATTTGGATGGAGATGAAAAGATGGACTATGTAGTTTGTGAGTTTGGTTTTTTAACAGGTTGCTTATCCTGGTTTCGGAATCTGGGTCAAGGAAATTTCCGGCGACATGTTTTGCGGGCTTTACCCGGTGCTATCAAGGCTTATGTGCAGGATCATAACAAGGATGGCCTGCCTGATCTTTGGGTTTTGTTTGGCCAGGGAGAAGAAGGCATTTTTTTGTTTACCAACAAGGGCGAAGGCCAATTTAGTATGGAGGAGGTATTGCGCTTTCCGCCTGTTTATGGCTCTAGCTTTTTTGAGCTGGCAGACTTCAATAAAGATGGCTTTTCTGATATTGTTTATACCTGTGGCGATAATGCCGACTACTCCAAAGTACTAAAGCCTTATCACGGTATTTATCTTTTCATCAATGATGGCAACAATAGATTTAGGCAGAAATTCTTTTACCCGATCAATGGCTGCTATAAGGCCTTAGCCCGCGATTATGACCGTGATGGCGATCTGGATATTGCTACTATTTCATTTTTTGCCGATTATAAAAACCAGCCGGAAGAAGGTTTTGTTTATTTTGAAAATAAGGGTAACTTCAAATACACCCCATATACTTTTCCAGAAAGTAAACAGGGCCGGTGGCTTACAATGGATGCCGGAGACTTGAATGGGGATGGATTGATTGATCTGGTACTGGGAAATTTTACCGGTGGGCCGCAATTGAAGAAACCTCCAAGTGACTGGAAAAAAGGTCCCCTTTTTATAGTGCTTAAAAGACTACCATGAAAAATGTGTTGTTCATTCTGGTTGCCTTATTAATTATCATTTCATGTAAGCAGGCAGGGCCAAAAGCCGATGAACATTTGCTGACTGATCAAAACCTGCTTCATCGTAATATGAAGCAATTGACCGAAGTGATCATTCACGATGTTTTTGGGCCACCCGTGGCTAACCGTATCTATACCTATACTTCCCTGGCAGCTTATGAGGCCATCCGCTTTGACCAGGCTGGTTATCCTTCCCTGGCTGCACAGTTGAATGGCTTTCCCCAAATGCCAGTTCCTGAAAAAGGAAAGACATACAATTATCTGCTGGCTGCTACCAAAGCGTTTTTTACTGTAGCTGAAAAAATTACTTTCTCCATAGACACCCTGCTACATTATGAGAACAAGTTGTATGGAGATTTTCAATCGCTATTGGATCCGGAGACCTACAAACGTTCACTGGCTTTTGGAGCAGCCATAGGAAATAAGGTGTTGGAAAGAGCGGCAAAGGATAATTACAAAGAAACCCGTGGCATGGATAAGTTTCTGGGCAGTAACCAACCGGGCAAATGGCGGCCCACACCGCCGGATTACCTGGATGGCACAGAGCCTTATTGGTGCCTGATCAAACCGGTAGCACTGGATTCTGCTGCCCAGTTCAAATGTCCGCCTCCGCCACTTTACAATGAAGATACGGTCAGTGCGTTTTACCAGGAGGCTAAGGAAGTTTATACCATTGGTAAAAACCTTACAGAGGAGCAGAAAACCATTGCCCGTTATTGGGATGATAATCCATTTGTAATGGAGCACTCTGGTCATTTGATGTATGCCAATAAGAAAATTACGCCTCCTGGTCATTGGATAGGGATTACCACCATTGCCTGCAAAAAGAAAAACCTGAATGCCATAGAAACTGCGCAGGCGCATGTTATAACTGCTATTGCCATGTTTGATGCTTTTGTGGCCTGCTGGGAAGAAAAATACCGCACCCAGGTTATCCGGCCCATTACGGTGATCAATGAATTGATAGACCGCAACTGGCAGTCTATGCTGCAAACGCCTGCTTTTCCGGAATACACCAGCGGGCACAGTGGTATTTCGGCAGCAGCAGCTACCGTGCTAACCAAACGCTTTGGCGACAATTTTGCTTTTGAAGATACCAGCGACCTGGAATACATTGGCATGAAGCGCCACTTTCAATCTTTTTACCAGGCTGCCGAGGAAGTTTCCATCAGCAGGGTATATGGTGGCATTCATTACCGCACCGGAGTAGAAGCGGGAGCAAGGCAGGGCAAAACCATTGGGGAGTTTATCAATAATAAATTGGAATTGGGGGAATAGCCCTGATATTTGCACCATGACGACAGGCAAGAACAAGGCAATATTTATCGACAAGGATGGCACACTGATACCGGATATCCCTTATAATGTTGATCCTGCAAAAGTTACTTTACAGGATGGTGCGGTGGAAGGATTATCACAATTACAGCAAGCAGGCTATTTATTGATCATCGTTTCCAATCAATCCGGCGTAGCCCGCGGTTATTTTAAGGAAGAAGCGCTCAACAATGTACAGCGTAAGATCGAAAGCCTGCTGGCAGAAAAAGGTGTGGTGTTGAACGGCTTTTATTACTGTCCTCATTATCCCAATGCAGACATTAAAGAATACGCAGTTGAATGTGACTGCCGCAAACCACAACCTGGCATGTTGTTGAAAGCAGCCAGGGAACAGAATATTGATCTTTCACAATCCTGGATGATTGGAGATATCCTGAACGATGTGGAAGCAGGTAAAAAAGCAGGCTGTAAAACGGTGTTGATCGACAACGGGAATGAGAAGGATTGGTTAATAAACGAAGTTCGCACGCCCGATTATAAAGCCAAGGACATAAGTGAAGCTTCTTTTCAGATTTTGAACCGTGTTGAAAAATAAGAATAGCCGTTGCTGTCAGGCAACGGCTATTTCTGTATGGTGTATACAATTTATTTCAACTTATAGGCCACAACAGTATTGGCAAAGAATGTGGGCACATAAATAATGCGTTGCCTGGCATCATATCCAATATCAGCAACATTTCGCTTTTGTTCACGAGTATCCATTAAAATGTCGAGCTTGCCATCTTTATGCAAATAATAAAGAACCCCAGCCCAAGTGGATGTTATGAAATCACCATTACCAACAGGCTCTATACCATCGCCTCCCAACTCCTGTATACCAACTGTTTTCAGCTCTTTATCTTTTCCAACTTTATACACATCTTTTGCTGTCAGCATGTACAAGTCATCGCCAACAATCCTCAGGCCATTTACCCTGTTAAGCCCGGATAAATAGAGTGTTGGTTTGTTATTGATAATCCGGTGTACATTCCCCAGCTTTGAATCCGAAACATAAACAGCACCTTTCTGATCAACAGTGATGTCGTTCAGGTTTTGGGCGCCTTCAATCGCTATTTTCTGTTCTACTTTGCCGGTCTTTGTATCAATCACAACTAATTCTGTGATATCTGCTACATACAATTTATTTCCAACTAATCCCATCCCTTTTGGTGCATTCAGTCCAGTAACCCAGGATGCATCAATAACTTTACCGTTTCTGTCTACTTTGGCAACTCCTCCTTTCCCGTCTGCTTCCCAGGGTGCGCCATTGATCAGTGACACATACAGAATATTTCCGGAAGGCAAAACCGATTCCGGTGTAATTAGTGTAGTATCTGTTTCCCATATTTTTTCAATATGGTGTTGTGCTTTAACGGTGAAGGAAAAAAATAGCAACAAAGAAAGAAAGGATAGTTTCATGAAACTGGTTTAAGTTGAGCGTTTAGTTTTGCTCTGCAAATTACATTTTACATTTATCTTGGTACACAAATCTATTGGAATAAATATGAACAATCTTACGCAAATACTACCTGAAACAACTGCTTTTGACCATATTATAGATGGCAGGCAAACCCAATTATTTTATATAAAGAATGGAGATATCGAGGCCGCCATCACCAATTATGGTGCAAAATTGGTAAGCCTGGTAGTACCGGATAAAGATGGTAACAGGGTTGATGTAACTATTGGTTTCAGTAAGCTGGAGCAGTATTTTGATGTAAAGGATGCATATTATGGTGCTACTATAGGCCGCTGCGCTAATCGCATAGCCCATGGAAAGTTCTCTTTGAATGGTCATGAATATACACTCGCTACCAACAATGGGTTCAACCATTTGCATGGGGGCGTAAAAGGCTTTGACAGTGTGGTATGGAATGCAGAACAAAGAGATGAAACCTCTGTTTCTTTCACTTATCTTTCAAAAGATGGGGAAGAAGGTTATCCCGGCAATGTGCAGGTAAAGGTAACCTATCATGTAACTCCTAATAACGAATTGCATGTACACTTTGAAGCAGAGACAGACCAAACAACAATCATCAACCTGACCAATCATGCCTACTTTAATTTGAATGGGCAAGGCAGTGGAACGATCCTGGATCACATCTTGCAAATCAATGCCGATCATTATACTCCTATCGATGCTACCTCAATTCCATTTGGTACTATTGATCCTGTTGCAGGAACGCCATTCGACTTTCGTCAGCCAACTGCAATCGGTGCAAGGATCAATGAAGCGCATGAGCAATTGAAAAATGGTGCAGGTTATGATCACAATTTTGTATTGAATAAGAATAACGGTGGGCCAAGTTTTGTTGCTGCAGCAACCGGCGATAAAAGTGGTATCAGGCTGGAAGTGTTTACTACTGAGCCGGGTGTACAGTTATATACCGGTAATTACATGCCTGGAAAAAACAAATTGCCTAATGGTGTCACCGATGATAGACGCACTGGCTTTTGCCTGGAAACCCAGCATTTCCCCGATTCACCCAACAAACCAAATTTCCCGTCAACCATTTTGAATCCGGGAGAAAAGTTTGATTCCCAAACGATCTTCCGCTTGACCATAGAATAATCACACATAAAACAAAGAAGCTGGCCTTGCTGCCAGCTTCATGATATTCAAATTAATCTTTTTATTCTCTTAATCCTGCTTTATGCATTGATAGCTTCCGGTGTAATAGCCGAAACCACAGAAGTGCCATCTTCAATCTGGGCAATATAAGCGGTTAACTCCAACTGCATGTTTTCTTTGTAAGACTTGCTGATTACTGCAACCAAAGAATCAATGGCTTCTTCTTTTACCAGGTTAATGGTGCAACCGCCAAAGCCGCCGCCCATCATGCGGGCACCCAACACGTTTGGATTATCCCGTACAGCATCTACCAGAAAATCCAGTTCCTTGCAGCTTACTTCATATTCTTTGCTCAGGCCATCGTGCGTTTCAAACATTTTTTTACCCAACGCTTCCACACGACCGGCTTTCAAGTCTTCACAACCATGCAGCAAACGGCCAATTTCCTCCACCACATATTTACACCTCTTGTAGATCAGCTCATCTTTTGGAGCAACATGTTCATTGAGCATTTCCATGCTGATGTCACGTAAACTATTAACCTGCGGGTAATGCTCTTTTACCCAGGCTACACCTTGTTCGCACTGTGCCCTGCGGGTATTGTATTCCGAAGAAGAGAGTGAATGCTTTACATTGGTATTGAGTAATACGATTTTATAGCCTTCTAATTTCAGTGGTACGTATTCATATTCCAGTGAACGGCAATCCAATTTGATTACATGGTCTTTTTTACCATATACAGACGCAAACTGGTCCATGATGCCACACATTACTCCGGCGAATGTATGCTCCGCTTTTTGGGCAATGCCGGTGATATCAGTTCTGGAAAGCTCCAGTCCGAAAATTTCATTCAGTGCAAAAGCTGTGGCACATTCCACTGCAGCAGAAGAGGAAAGGCCGGCGCCAAATGGCACATTGCCATCCACCAACAGGTCAAACCCGCTTAACTTATAGCCTCGTTTGATGAGTTGATCTACAACACCAAGAATATAGTTGGGCCATTCTTCTCCAGGTTTGATCTCAGATAAAGTAGTTTCAAAGTGTTCATTAAACTCGTTGGCATAGAGTCTTATTTTATCATCTGCTCTTTTGTGTACGGCAACATAAGCGGCTTTATCTATGGCTGCAGGCAACACAAATCCTTCATTATAGTCGGTATGTTCACCTATGATGTTTACCCGCCCTGGTGAACGGACAATAAGGGGGGCTGTACCAAATATCTCTTTGAACTTATTGTAAAGAACAGAAGTGTCGTAATTGCTTTGTGTCATTATTTAACGGTTACAAATTGAGGTTTTAAAATTTGATCAATAGCTGCTATTTCTTCAGTACTAAATCCATAATTATCGAGGCATTTGATAGAATCGGTAATTTGCTCGGGCTTGCTCACACCAAGGAGTACTGATGTTATCCTTTTATCTTTTAATACCCAGGCAAGTGCCATCTGCGCCATGGTTTGGCCGCGTTCCTTTGCCAGTTCATTCAGTTTGGCTACTTTCTGTACGTTTTCTTCTGTAATGGCGTCTTGAACGATTGCTCCATTGCCTAAGGGACGGGATGCTCTTGAACCTGCCGGTATTCCTTTCAGGTATTTGTCTGTTAGAAGGCCCTGGGCCAGAGGCGAAAAAGAGATACAACCCACACCTTCTCTTTCAAGTAAATTCAGAAGACCCTCTTCTTCCACCCAACGTACAAACATAGAGTATTTGGGCTGGTGAATAAGACAGGGAGTGCCTAAGGACTTTAAAATGGCGAATGCTTTGGCAGCTTCTGCCGGATGATAATTCGATAAACCCACATATAAGGCTTTACCTTGTCTTACAATCAAATCCAAAGCTTGCATCGTTTCTTCCAGCGGCGTTTCCGGATCAGGACGATGGTGGTAGAAAATATCTACATAATTCAACCCCATGCGTTTCAGACTTTGGTCAAGACTGGAAACGAGGTATTTTTTTGAGCCCCAATCGCCATAAGGACCAGGCCACATGGTATATCCCGCTTTGGTGGAGATGATCAGTTCATCGCGATAATTACGGAAATCATCTTTTAGGATCTTTCCAAAATTTTCTTCTGCAGAGCCGGGTGGCTGACCATAATTATTGGCCAGGTCAAAATGGGTAATGCCATTATCGAACGCAGTGCGCAGTATATTCTTGCAGTTTTGCAAAGAGTCAATATGGCCAAAGTTGTGCCACAGCCCAAGCGAAACAGCAGGTAATTTAAGCCCGCTTTTTCCACAACGGCGGTATTCCATTGAGTGATAACGGGTCAGATCAGGTATGTAAAGCATCTTTCTTTAATAAGCCATAAAAATAGGGAAAGAATGTTTTTCCTTAACTGATTCGACAATCATCCTTCAATTTACTTTGATCAATCCCATAAGAATATTAAAATTGTTAATACCGGAATTAGGCCTTTTTAATCCTGCATTTGATAAATGCCTGTATAAAAATCTTAATTCCAGGTAAGTGGGTTTGTTCTTGTGGATCCGTTTGTAAACTCCCATGGCAATATTGTCCGAAAAAATGAAACCCTGGGCCTGTCTGGTCGTGTAGGAAGAAAAGAAATGAGGGCCGGAGCCCAGCATTTGAAATAAATATAAATCTGTTGAAACTTTAATATTGTTTCGTAAACCACAATTAACTCCAAATTCATAATCAATTGGCCGGTTAGTAAAAACCAGGTTGAACTGGGGCTCAACATAGCCGGTAAAAAATGTAGTTCTTTCTGTTTTGCCAGATTTGAAAATCTGGAAATTAAAATCTGAAGCAATATATAAAGGCTTATAAAGCGTGCGGGTATTCTCTCCAAAACCAAAACCCGAGATATAACTTATATATTTAAAACTTTTCTGGCTTGCACATTTTCCACTAAAAAACAAAAGAACAAAAAATAACGCGGCCGAGTAAAGCTGAACCATAAATAATGAGTTTAAGATTCTGCTTTTCTAGGAGGATTATAGAAGGGAAAGTTGGCAGGTTTGCGTTACTATCGTATTGTATATAAGTTACAAAATATCTGCTTAAATAGCTAGTACAGTCAATAAAAAAAGCCAGGCATTTACCTGGCTTTATTAGACTAAGTTGATTATTTTATACATCTATCCTAGCATACTTGGCATGACTTTCAATAAACTCCCTACGAGGGGCTACTTCATCACCCATCAGCATACTGAAAATTCTGTCAGCTTCTGCAGCACTTTCTATAGTTACCTGTTTCAATGTGCGGGTAGCTGGATTCATGGTGGTATCCCACAACTGGTCATCGTTCATTTCACCCAAACCTTTATAACGCTGGATGTGCACACTGCCTTCATTACCACCACCCAGTCTTTCCACCAGTTGCCTGCGTTGCTCTTCATTATAAGCATAAGCCTGTTCTTTCCCTTTCTTTACCAGGTAAAGAGGTGGCTGGGCAATATAAACATAACCCTGCTCCACCATCTCCTTCATATAACGGTAAATAAAGGTCAGGATCAGCGTGGCAATGTGGCTTCCATCCACATCGGCATCGGTCATAATAATCAACTTATGATAACGAAGTTTTGCCAGGTTCAGTGCTTTTGGATCTTCCGGAGTTCCAACAGTTACGCCAAGCGCAGTATACATATTACGGATCTCTTCGTTCTCATAGATCT
>CBKWHA010000195.1:0-10778 GCA_966674115.1 uncultured Chitinophagaceae bacterium | reverse complement strand
CACCCTGGTACCGGGAGCAATGTTATTTCCATTATATAACTGCTCCAATACTGAGTTTTTGGCAAAATCCGGTTTAAAGGTGGTATCTCCCAGCTTCAATCCCATATTCTTTAATACCATTTCTGCGTTGCGGAAGGAATAGCCAATGAGATTTGGCATGTCTACATCTGGTGGCACCATACGGTTTACTGTAACATAAACGGTCCGGTTTACTTTTACCACGGCATCTGCTTCCGGAACCTGCTTTACAACAATACCGGGTTTAAGGGTATCATTATAAATTGAATCCTGGATTACCAACTCAAAGTTCTGGTTTTCCAGCAGTTCACGCACCTCATCTACTGCTTTTCCGGTAACGGAAGGAACAGTTTTGGCCTCCCCATGATGGGTGATCCAGTTAAGCGATAAGGCAAATAAGAACCAAACGAGAACGATAAATCCTATTCCTAAAATTATATTTAACCAAAGTGGCTTCCGGGTAATGAAACTAAACAACGCTTAAAAAATTTTAAAGTGCAATATAAATTCCAAATTGTTATCTTTTTTCCAAAGCATCCAGTACCAGCCAGGTATAGAACATTTTTAATGTCCATCCTTTTGCCCTTACCTGCTGAGGTATGATGCTGGCCTCACTTTGTCCCGGTATTGTGTTAATTTCCAGCATATATGGCTGGTTTTGTGCTTCATTATAAATGAAATCAATGCGTACGACCCCATTGCAATTAAAAACCTGGTAGATCGTTTGTGCCGCTTCTTCTAGTTTAGCTTTCCAGTCTTCACTAATAGCCGCAGGTGTGATCTCGGAAGATGCACCCTCGTACTTTGCCTCAAAATCAAAAAAGTCTTTCTGAGAAATAACTTCTGTAATGGGTAAAACAATGATCTCACCTTGGGATTTAAAAACGCCTACAGTGAACTCCCTGCCCTGGATCATTTCCTCTACCAACACCTGGTCATCTTCTTTGAAAGCCTTTTCTAAAGCCTCCTCCAGCTTTCCTGGCTCGGTCACTTTACTCATACCAATGCTGGAACCACCATTATTTGGTTTTACAAATAGTGGAAGTTTTAATTGAGCAAGAATATTCTGAATATTGTAGCCGGTGTGGTGAAACAAGTGTACCGATTTGGCTACTGCAATGCCGGCCATTGAGGCAACGGCAGTTGTATATCTTTTATTAAATGTAAGTGCTGATGTAGCAGAATTGCAGGATGTATATGGCAGTTTCAACATATCAAAATACCCCTGTAGTTTGCCATCCTCCCCGGGTGTTCCGTGCATACCAATAAATACAGCATCGAATATTTGCTTACTTCCATTCAACTGGATAGAAAAATCATCTTTATTTACCTTGGTTTTGTTTCCGTCTTTATCTACATAATACCAACCTTCTGGATTAATATCAATCGTGAATACCTCAAAAATTTCTTTGTCCAGGTTATTGTATATCGTTACTGCCGATTTATAGGAAATAGCAGCTTCGCCGGAAAAACCTCCGGTAACCAATGCAATTTTTTTCTTCATGGTTTCAAAACTAAGGATTTATACAATCGGACCCTTGTGGCCCAAAAGAACAGAGTAAATGCCGGGAAGTGAACAGAAATAACAAAGGTGAAGGCTGTTCTTCCTTCACCTTTTTACTACAGGAAATATCACCTGTTTAAGATGCAGCTCACACTGCTTTACGGATATGTTAAGTTACAACATTCGATCTAAATATGCAACCTTTCTTTTTTAGAAAGAAGCTCTTCAACAGTTTCCTGGTACATCTCATCAGGAACACAACAATCTACAGGGCAGACGGCAGCACACTGAGGCTCTTCATGGAAGCCCTGGCACTCAGTACATTTACTGGGTACTATATAATAAGTATCGACTGCTATAGGCGCATTGCGTTGAGCGGCATCTACTACCGTACCGTCAATTAGAGTGTAAGAACCCTTTACGGTAGTTCCATCAGCGATAGCCCATTCTACACCACCTTCATAAATTGCGTTATTCGGGCATTCGGGTTCACAGGCTCCGCAATTGATACATTCATCTGTTATCTTGATAGCCATAACTTTAGTTTTATTGACTGGGAATTATTTTTGTGCGACAAATTTAATCCCTGAGGTTGAATTACAGCTAATAAAATATGTCGCTATTTATAGTTGTTCATATTTTGTTTATTTGAGAACACAAAATTACTATAGTAACCCAATACCAATTGCTTAACCAAAAGGTCTATTTAAATCCGAACTTTACGCATGAATTTGAAAGACAGAAAAGATCTATTGATTCGTTTAGGTTCTTATTTTACCAGCCAGGAAGAGGCTTTGCAGCAGGCAAAGCACAAAGCTTTTTTAGAAAACAACTGGTTTACAACCGAGTTTGTCAATTTTGCATTGCAAAATATTGCAAATAATTACCTGCAGCCTCAGCAACTGGAGGACCTTATTAACAGATATGATATTCCTGATACAATAGAGCATCCCAAACGCATAGGTATTGTTATGGCAGGTAATATACCGCTGGTGGGCTTTCATGATTTTCTTTGTGTTTTTTTAAGCAGTCATATTGCAGTTGTAAAGCCATCTTCAAAAGACGAAGTCCTGGTAAAACATTTCATTAATAAATTGACGGAATGGAACAACCAGGTACAGGATATTGTCTTTGTTCAGGAAATGCTCAAAGGATGTGATGCCTATATTGCTACCGGCAGCAATAATTCAAGCAGGTATTTTGAATATTATTTTAAGAATTACGCCAGCATCATACGCAAAAACAGGACATCTGTAGCTATCCTTACTGGTGAGGAAAGTAAAGAAGAACTTGAAAAACTGGCGGATGATGTGCACCAGTACTTTGGCTTGGGTTGCCGTAATATAACCAAGCTTTTCGTTCCAGAAGAATATGATTTTATCCCGCTGCTGGATGCTTTTAAAAAGTATGATTACCTTATCAACTACAACAAATACAAGAACAATTACGACTATCACCTGGCAGCACATATTCTGAACCACCGTTTTTACATGACCAGCGGTAGCATTATACTTGTAGAAGACCCGTCCAACTTCTCTCCCATTGCTCAATTGAATTATGAATTTTACAAAGATGCTACCGAAGTGCGGAAAAGACTAAATGGAGATGAGTCTGTACAATGTATTGTTAGTAAAAAAGATGTACATTTTGGAGCCGCCCAATGCCCGCAGATTGGTGACTATGCAGACGGAGTAGATACTATGAAATTTTTAATGGAACTACGAAAACCTTAGTAAATAGTTTGTTAAACTGGACAGCAGGAAAAGCTTTGATTTAAAACTGCATTTACTTTGTTTCGTCAAGGCACGCATTTTGACAGATTAATTTAACCACGAAAATTATCAGACGATGAAATTGAATCACATTCTTTTGACTGTTGCTATCAGTGCTGCAACTGCTGTAGGCAGCGTCTGGGGCTACAATAAGCTGTTTGGAGAAGAAAGACTTGCCGTTGGCACTTTTGAGAAAGGCGCACCTGCAAATTATGCAGGTTATTTTGACGGAAAAGGACTTCCTGCAGACGCTACAGACTTAACCAAAGCTGCCAATACGGCTGTTCCGGCAGTTGTACACATAAAAACTAAAATTCCCGCCCGCAAGCAAACCAATAATGTTCCGAGTAGGCGTGGAATCTTTGACGATTGGTTTGATGACCTGTTCGGCTATGGACCCAATGTAGTTCCCGAACAAAGAGCTTCAGGCAGCGGCGTGCTTATTAGCGAAGATGGGTATATTGTAACCAACAACCATGTAATTTCAGACGGAGATAAAGGCATAGCAGCAGAAATAACAGTTACGCTGCACAATAAAAAAACATACAAGGCCAGACTGATTGGCCGTGACCCCAGCAGCGACCTGGCTGTGCTCAAGATTGATGGAAACAAATTTCCATTCCTGGTTTATGGTAATTCCAATAACATCCAGTTAGCGCAATGGGTTTTGGCTGTGGGCTATCCTCTGACATTGGAAACAACCGTAACTGCCGGTATTATTTCAGCTACAGGTCGCACCATTAACATCAACCGCCGGCAAAGTGAAACCCCGGTAGAATCATTTATCCAGACAGATGCTGCAGTAAACCAGGGTAATAGTGGTGGTGCGTTGATCAATGCGAATGGTGAACTGATAGGTATTAACTCTGCTATTCTGGCGCCTACTGGTACCTATGCAGGGTATTCATTTGCCGTTCCTGTGAATATTGTTAAGAAAATTGTTGATGATATAATTCGTTATGGAGACGTACAAAGGGGCTATCTCGGTATTCAATATTATTCTACCGAAGATATGACAGACGAACAAATTAAAGCGCAAGGCATCCCTACGAATGCTGAAGGAGTATATGTATCAGGAGTATCTCCTGATGGTGGAGCAGCAGCAGCAGGTATTAAAAAAGGTGATGTGATTACGAAAGTAAACGGTTCTGCAGTTAGGTCAGGCCTACAAATGAGTGCTCAGATAGCTTCTTTCCGTCCTGGAGACAAGGTTCCGGTTTCATACCTGCGTGGCGGAAAAGAGTACACCGTACAGGTTACTCTTAAGAAAAAGGCTGGTACTTTTGAAGATCTGGCTGTGTCTAATATTGGAACACGTTTAGGCGCTGAATTAGTGACACTTGACAAAGCCAAAGCCAATGAATATGGTATAGATGGTGGTGTATTGGTTCGGAAAATTAATAGCGGTGGAGCATTAAGCCGGACAAGAATGAATGAAGGATTTGTGATTACCAGCGTCAATGGTGAAGATGTTACGAGTGTGGAAGATTTAAGTCGTATATTAAGTAATAGCCAAGGTCCGATCAGACTGGAAGGTATCTACCCTGGATATGATGGCTTATATACTTATCCACTGAACCTTGAACAATAAGGACACTTCTCCTTTTAACAAAAAGGGTTTAGAATCATTATTTCTAAACCCTTTTTGTTAAATGTAAAATGAATTCAGCCAAAGCCTAAACTCCTCTGTAATTTCCACCTGGCCCATCGGGATTATACCCTCTGGATAAAGTTTGTTTTACCGATTCATTCTCCCCATTGCTTTCTTCACGGCTGCTAGATTGGTCTTGTTTTATCCTTTCACTTCTATCTTTATTCCTTTTTTCTTCATTTACCTTTTCATGGTAATTGGCGTGTTGGCTTTCCTGTTTGTCCTTATGTTTGGTTTTCATATGAAAGGTTTAATGGTTAAAAAATATCTTCTTTCTAAATTACTACAATAAATGGGACAAACATTATTCCTAAATATAAATTGATTGTTCCTTTTTCTGTTCCTTTTTCACGATGAAAAGGGGCATAGTTTTTTCAAACAATCTAGCCAGGTTTTAAACCTTTGTATACGGTAAGGAAGTTGAATAACTATTAATTAGGAGGAGTGTTAAATAATAAAGCCGCTCTTTCAAGCGGCTTTATAAGGTATGTACTTTTCAGAGATGATCTTATTCGAACTTCAGATCTAATCCAAGACCTCTTAACTCGTGTACCAACACGTTGAAGGATTCTGGAATACCTGCACGTGGTACGTTTTCACCTTTCACGATTGACTCGTATGTCTTTGCGCGGCCGATAATATCATCAGATTTGATGGTCAACAACTCCTGAAGGATGTTGGAGGCGCCATAAGCTTCCAGTGCCCATACTTCCATCTCACCAAAACGCTGTCCACCGAACTGTGCTTTACCACCTAAAGGCTGTTGTGTGATCAAGCTGTATGGCCCGATGCTTCTTGCGTGCATCTTATCATCTACCATGTGGTGCAGTTTGATCACGTAGATCACGCCCACAGTGGCTTTTTGGTGGAAACGTTCACCAGTTTCACCATCGTAGAGATAAGTATGTCCGAACATGGGGATGCCAGCTTCTTCACAATACTTCGCAATTTCTTCAGTAGAAGCACCATCAAAGATTGGCGTAGCGAATTTCACACCCAGCTTTTCACCGGTCCAGCCTAATACAGTTTCATAGATCTGTCCCAGGTTCATACGACTAGGTACGCCCAATGGATTCAGTACAATATCAACTGGTGTTCCGTCTTCAAGGAAAGGCATGTCTTCAGCACGAACGATCTTGGCAACAATACCTTTGTTACCGTGGCGTCCCGCCATTTTATCACCTACTTTCAGCTTACGCTTAACAGCAATGTAAACTTTAGCCAGCTTCAATACACCAGCAGGTAACTCGTCACCAATAGAGATGTTGAATTTTTCCCTTTTGTAACGGCCCAGCTCTTCGTTGTATTTGATGCTATAGTTGTGCAACAGGATATTGATCTGCTCGTCAATCTTTTCATCACCAGTCCAACCAAGCGGATTTACGTTTTGATAATCGATCTGAGACAGGTTCTTTTGAGTGAACTTGGCACCTTTACCGATCAGCACTTCGCCAAAGTTGTTGCTAACGCCTGCACTGGTTTTGTCTTTCAACAACACCTGCAGTTTTTCCAGCAACACTTCCAGCAAATCAGCCTCGTTTTTATCATGTATCTTTTCCAGTTTCTCTAAAGCAGACTTTTCACGCACCTTAGCATTCTTGTCTTTTTTAGCACGCTGGAAAAGCTTTTTGCTAATTACCACACCTTCTACTCCGTTTGGAGCTTTCAAAGAAGCATCCTTAGCATCACCGGCTTTATCACCAAAGATAGCGCGAAGCAGTTTTTCTTCCGGAGTAGGATCAGATTCACCTTTAGGAGTGATCTTACCAATCAGGATATCACCTTCTTTGATCTGGGCGCCAATGCGGATGATACCATTTTCATCCAGGTCCCTGGTAGCATCTTCCGATACGTTTGGAATATCTGGAGTTAACTCTTCTTCACCCAGCTTGGTATCTCTTACTTCCAGTTCATATTCAGAAATGTGCACTGAAGTGAACATATCCTCCTTTACTACTCTTTCAGAAATTACAATGGCATCCTCAAAGTTGTAACCTTTCCAAGGCATGAAGGCTACTTTCAGGTTCTTTCCTAAGGCCAGTTCACCATCTTTAGTGGCATAACCTTCAGTTAAGAAATCACCTTCTTTTACAGTTTGGCCTTTTTTAACTGCCGGCTTCAGGTTGATGGATGTTTCCTGGTTGGTCTTGATGAACTTGGTAAGCCTGTAAACTTTCAGGTCATCTTCAAATGAAACCAGACGCTGATCATCATTACGGTTGTAACGAACATGAATTTCATTAGCATCTACGAACTCAACCACACCATTACCTTCTGCATGGATTTGGATACGGGCATCACGGGCAGCTTTGCCTTCCAAACCTGTACCTACTACAGGCACATCAGGACGCAACAGAGGTACAGCCTGACGTTGCATGTTCGATCCCATCAGGGCACGGTTGGCATCATCGTGCTCAAGGAATGGAATCAGCGAAGCACTCAAACCTACAATTTGGTTGGGTGCAACGTCCATATATTCTACTTCATTCTTGTCAAGGATCGGGAAGTCACCAGTTTCACGGCTCACAATTCTTTCCTCAACGAAAGCGCCCTTCTCATCAAGAGGAACGTTTGCCTGGGCGATTTTTGCATTGTCTTCTTCTTCTGCACTCAGGAACGTCAGCTGCTTCATGTCAACCTTACCATCTTTTACTTTACGGTAAGGAGTTTCAATAAAGCCCATTTCATTAATGGTGGCGTGTACGCAAAGCGTAGAGATCAAACCAATGTTCGGTCCTTCTGGTGTTTCAATGGTACACAGACGGCCATAGTGGCTGTAGTGTACGTCACGCACCTCGAAACCAGCACGCTCACGGCTTAAACCACCAGGTCCGAGAGCCGAAATACGGCGTTTGTGGGTGATCTCCGATAATGGGTTGGTTTGATCGAGGAACTGGGACAACTGGGAAGTTCCAAAGAAAGAGTTGATCACAGAAGAAAGCGTTCTTGCATTGATCAGGTCAACCGGCGTAAATACCTCGTTGTCACGCACGTTCATCCGTTCGCGGATAGTACGGGCCATACGGGCAAGACCTACACCAAATTGGGCATATAATTGCTCGCCTACGGTACGAACACGACGGTTGCTCAAGTGGTCAATATCATCGATCTCAGCCTTACCATTCGTCAAACGAACGAGATACTTGATAATCTCAATGATATCTTCTTTAGTCAAAGTCTTCTGCTCAAGGTTAGCATTCAGGTTCAGCTTGCGGTTGATCTTATAACGACCTACTTCACCTAAATCATAACGCTTGTCAGAGAAGAATAATTTATCTATAATACCTCTGGCAGTTTCATTATCTGGGGCATCAGCACCACGAAGTTGACGGTAGATCACCTGAACAGCTTCCAGTTCTGAGTTTGAGGTATCTTTATTTAATGTGTTGTAAATGATGGCATAATCACCACCCACATCTTCTTTTTGGATGAATACGCTCTTAACATCCATGTCAGCGATCATCTCAATAGCTTCCTCATCCAGAACGGAATCACGCTCTAAAACGATTTCATTCCGCTCGATAGAAACTACTTCTCCGGTATCCTCATCAACGAAATCCTCAACCCAGCTCCTCAATACACGGGCTGCCAGGCGGCGGCCAATATATTGCTCAAGGTCTTTCCTGTTGCCTTTTACTTCATCGGCCATACCAAACAGCTCAAGAATATCCTTGTCAGTTTCATAGCCAATAGAACGAAGGAGGGTGGTTACTGGGAACTTTTTCTTCCTGTCAATGTAAGCATACATTACATTGTTGATATCAGTTGCAAACTCCATCCACGCTCCTTTGAAAGGAATAACACGGGCAGAGTAGATCTTTGTACCGTTAGGGTGAACTGATTGGCCAAAGAATACACCTGGCGAACGGTGCAGTTGGGATACCACAACACGCTCAGCACCATTGATAACAAAGGTACCACGCGGTGTCATGTAAGGTATGTTACCGAGGAAAACATCCTGTACAATGGTCTGGAAGTCAATATGTTCTTCATCATTACAGCTTAGACGCAACTTTGCTTTTAAAGGCACGGCATAAGTGAGGCCCCGCTCCATACACTCTTCGATAGTGTAACGGGGTGGGTCGATGAAGTAATCCAGGAACTCAAGAACAAAGATGTTACGGGTATCAGTAATAGGAAAGTTCTCTTTAAATACACGAAATAGCCCTTCGATGTTCCGCTTGTCAGGAGTCGTTTCTAATTGAAAAAATTCTTTAAAAGACTGAATCTGAACAGCAAGAAGATCAGGGGTTTCGGCAATGTTTCCAATTTTTCCGAAGTTGATCCTGTGATTCATTGTTGTTGAAGGCATATGTATAAAAACCGGTTTTAAAATTTAGACGCACAAAAAACTTTCCCTGCTCTTATTTTTCTTAAAATAAAAGCGGGTTTAGTTTAATTATAAAGTGTGATTGTACGTCAAGATTGTTTTTGGCCAAAACTAAAGGATTGCAAAAGTAAGACATTAAGTGTTAAGTAGAGCAAAAAAATTGGCAACAAAGATTGAGCCATGAATAGAATTGTATAAATTTAAGCAACCACTAACCTGCTTATTATGAATTGGAGAAAATTATTATCTGATTATTTTACTTTTTCCCGCAAAGACCGGATAGGGGTATTAGCCTTGATGGGCCTAACCATCTTCATCATTTTGATCCCGTATTTTTACACTCGGCCATCACAACCCACTGCTTTAAATGCAGATGCCACCATTTTAAGTGGAATAAAGGTTGAACCGGAAAATAACTACAAAAGAGGAACTCTTCAAGAAAATCATCCAGCCTGGAATTCCTCAATTGAAGAATCTCAAAAATATGTTTACAACGAAAATGCTACACTTTTCTCTTTCGATCCCAACACTTTAGACAGCAAAGGCTGGAAAAACCTGGGCCTTTCAGCCAGAACAGTCCAGACAATAATTAATTACAGGTCAAAAGGTGGTAAATTTTATAAACGGGAAGATGTAAAAAAGATATGGGGACTACCAGAAGGGTTTTATGAACGGGTTGAACCTTATATTGAAATTCCTGATACTTATAGACCTGCATTTCAAAATGATCCTCTTATTTCCCAAAATTTAAATTCCAAAATAACCATTGATATCAACAGAGCGGATACCACTGCCTTTATAGCACTTCCTGGTATTGGCAGTAAACTGGCCAACAGAATTGTAAATTTCAGGGATAAATTAGGTGGCTTTCATTCTATTGATCAGATTAGAGAAACTTATGGCCTCCCTGATTCCACTTTCCAAAAAATAAAGGAGTATCTGCAAATCTCAGAAAGCCCATTACAAAAAATAAATCTAAACACTGCCACAAAAGACGAATTTAAGTTGCACCCTTACATTCGCTGGCACCTGGCCAACGCGATCGTTGAATATCGCACCCAACACGGTAATTTCATTACAACAGAGGACCTGAAAAAGATAAACCTGATCGATGAGGCCACTTTCAAAAAAATAGCGCCCTATCTTTCATTATAATTTAAAAGCAAAAGCCCCCGTTTCCGGGGGCTAATCTCTTCAGAAGTTATTTGATTACTGAACTTCTACTTCAGCACCAGCTTCTTTCAGCTTAGCTACTAAATCATCAGCAGTTGCTTTGTCCACACCTTCTTTAACAGGTTTTGGAGCGCCATCTACTAAATCTTTAGCTTCTTTCAAACCTAAACCAGTCAATTCTTTTACAATTTTAACTACGTTCAGTTTGTTAGCACCAGCAGATTTCAATACTACATTGAAAGAAGTTTTTTCTTCAGCAGCATGAGCAGCAGCACCAGCAGCAGGACCAGCAACTGCTACAGCAGCAGCAGCAGGCTCAATGCCATACTC
>CBKWHA010000194.1:0-10796 GCA_966674115.1 uncultured Chitinophagaceae bacterium | reverse complement strand
AGCAGTGATACAATGAAGTTGTTTTGTAAACTATTGAAACCATTACCTGCGGTGTAATGTTTTTTTACTTTACCCGTATTGATGTCCAGGATGTCCAATCCATGTTCAAAGGTGCCTACCCAGAGTTCATCTTTTACGACCAAAACCATGTATATTGTAATAACTAATGCTTTCCGGGTTGCCTGTTGGCTCAAAATGGGTTAGTTTACCAGTTTTAGCATCCAGCTTATTCACTCCTGCATCTTCTGTTCCGATCCAAATGTTCCCTGTGTTATCCTCACCTGACAGGGTAGTACCTAAGTCCACTCAAATAACTATTAAAAACGGAAAAGTGGCCATTCCCGCTCATTCCGTGGTTATATTGACTATCAACAGAGGAAGTAAATGAGTTTTGTGAAAAGGTGAAGATAGCGAGCCTTACAATGATTAAAGCCGGTAGTAAATTTGTATTCATAATATTCATAGACATGAATTACAGTAAAATTTTAGCGGGCTTTTTGTGCTGTGTATTGTTCATTAACATCGCCAATGCGCAGCAGGAAAAATGGCCTACGCAAAAGATCAAAGAATGGTATGCTAAACAGGGGTGGTTGAGAGGCTGTAATTTTCAACCCTCTACTGCTATCAATCAACTGGAAATGTTTCAATCAGAAACATTTGATACAGCTACCATTAACCGGGAATTGGGATGGGCCGAGGAACTGGGCTTTAATGTTATGCGGGTGTTTCTGCATCATTTGCTTTGGACTTCTGATAAAGAAGGTTTTAAAAAAAGGTTGAACACCTATTTGGATATTTCTTCTAAGCATGGCATTAAAACCATGTTCGTGTTTTTTGATGATTGCTGGAACGACACGGCCTGGTTAGGAAAACAGCCGGATCCCAAACCAGGTGTACACAATTCCGGCTGGGTAAGAGATCCTGGTACTATGATTTATGCTCATCCAGATACCATAAATGTTCTGGAGGCTTATGTAAAAGATGTGTTGACCACATTTAAAAATGATAACAGAATTCTTCTATGGGATTTGTACAATGAGCCTGGTAATAATGGGCAATTTGAAAAAAGTTTCCCATTGTTGAAGAATGTTTTTCAATGGGCAAGGTCTATCAAACCATCGCAGCCATTAACGGCTGGTGTTTGGAATAATGGGCGGGAATATCAAAATCTAAACAGGTTTCAATTGGATCATTCTGATATCATTACTTATCATGATTACAAATACATTGATCCGCACATCAAAACCATAGACACATTGAAGAAATTTGACCGTCCGCTTATCTGTACTGAATACATGGCACGTAAACATGGCAGCCTGTTTCAAATCATCATGCCTATGCTGAAAGCGCAAAATGTAGGAGCCATCAACTGGGGCTTTGTTTCCGGTAAGACCAATACCGTTTTTGCCTGGGATACACCCATTCCCAGTGGCAGAGAGCCTGATTTATGGTTTCATGATATTTACCGGAAGGATAAAACACCTTTCAGTGTTGAAGAGGTTCGTTTTATAAAGGAGATTTGTAAACCGGCGGTAAAGAAGCATTAATTTATGTTGAAACAGCAATAGTAAAAGTAATTAATTAAAATGATCGCATATCAAATTGAAAAGGATCTAAGTCCTGAAGAGTTCAGAGCGGTACTGATTCATTCAACTTTAGGAGAGAGACGTCCTGTTGATGATCCGGAGCGGATTGCTGCAATGGTAGAACATGCGAATTTAATTGTAACGGCTAGAGATAGTGGTAAACTTGTTGGGGTTGCGCGTTCTTTAACAGATTTTGCATTCTGTACTTTCTGTTGTTCAGGAGAAACTGAAGGCTTTTGATGAGCGAAATATATATAAACAGCAAAAAGCAGGATTGCTAATACAAAGAGCAGGCCTGCAATCAACCACGGACGTTGATTGGTTGTTGGCTGCCGCGGCAGGTCTAAATCCAATTTTCGGAATTCACTGGGTTCCATAGATGCAAGTGTGTGTGTCCTGAAATTACAAAAAAAGACTGTCCCGAACTTTCAAGACAGTCTCATTAATCAGTATAATAATTCAGGTTAACTAACAGTAGCTCCAGGATTAATGACTGTAGCCGGACTTACAAAGTGTAGTTTGCCGGTTTGGTCTTCTGCCATCAGGATCATACCCTGGCTTTCGATGCCGCGCATTTTCCTGGGAGCGAGATTAGCTACTACGACTACCTGTTTGTTGATGATCTCTTCAGGAGCAAAGTGCAGGGCAATGCCGGAAACAATGGTCCTTTTTTCAAAGCCCATATCCACTTCAAGTTTTAAAAGCTTGTCTGCCTTGGCTACTTTTTCTGCTGACAAAATAGTGCCTATGCGGAGGTCAAGTTTGGCGAAGTCATCATATACGATTTCGGGTTTACCCTCCGCCCCTAAAGGGGAGCTTTGCTCATTGCTTGCCGGTAATAGTTCGGCGGCTTGTGCCTGGCTTTGCTCTGCTCTAGCTTTAGTGGCTGCTTGAAGCTTGTCAATTTGGGCTTGTACTTCTGCATCTTCAATTTTCCGGAATAATAGTTCAGGTGCTCGAAGTGAATAACCTACACTCAGCAGCTTCATAGAGCCTGCATTTTCCCACTCCAGCATTTTATCTACCACTTTCATCATATGGCACATTTTCTTTGCTGTATTGGGCAGGAATGGGTTGATGAGGATAGAAAGATTCGCACACAATTGCAAGCAAATGTGCAAGCAATTGTCAATTTGTGCCTGGGCATCTGCTGCAACTTTTCCATCTTCACCCATTTGCTTTGCTTTGATCCAAGGTTCTTTTTCCTGCATGTATTTGTTGCCTTTACGGGCCAGATCGATGACTTCGAACAGGGCATCGCGGAATTTATATTGTTCCAGCAGGTCTTCTACTTTGGCTTTGGTCAGGCTAATCTCTGTGATCAAGCCTTTATCCTGATCGTCAATAATGTCGTTATGGAACTTAGGAACTTTGCCGCTGCACAATTTGTGCATCAACACAAAGGTCCTGTTCATGAAGTTGCCGAAGATGGCTACCAGTTCGCTGTTTACGGCATCCTGGAACCCCTTCCATGTAAACTCACTGTCTTTGGTCTCAGGCAAAATTGTGGTCAGGTAATAGCGCAAGGCATCAGCCAGTTGCGGACCACCATTTTCTTTCCTGATAAAATCGTCAATGTAATCCTGCATTTCGAGTTTCCAACCCCGGCTGGTGCTCATTTTGTCGCCTTCCAGGTTCATGAACTCATTGGCAGGTACGTTGTCTGGTAAAATAAAACCATGCAGTTTCTGCATGACAGGGAAGATGATGCAATGGAAAACGATATTGTCTTTACCAATAAAGTGTACCATTTTGGTATCGTTGTCCATCCAATAAGGTTTCCAGTCGTTGCCGGTGTTCAGTGCCCATTGTTTGGTAGCACTGATGTAACCTATGGGGGCATCAAACCAGACATAGAGCACTTTGCCTTCCACATCAGGGAGTGGAACCTTCACGCCCCAGTCCAGGTCGCGGGTAACGGCGCGGGGCTGCAGGCCGTTGTCAATCCAGCTTTTGCATTGGCCTAATACGTTTGTCTTCCAGTCGTCGCCGTGTTCCTGCAAAATCCAGGTGCGCAGCCATTCTTCATGTTTGTTCAGCGGAAGGTACCAGTGTTTGGTCGCTTTTTTTACCGGCGGCTTGCCGCTCAAGGTGCTGACCGGATTAATTAATTCATCAGGGCTTAAAGATGTGCCGCATTTTTCGCATTGGTCGCCAAAAGCGCCATCAAAGCCGCAGTTAGGGCAAGTGCCTTTTATGTAACGGTCGGCCAGGAAGGTTTGGGCCTCTTCGTCGTAGTATTGCTCACTTTCCTTTACCTCCAGTTCGCCACGGTCGTTCAGGTAGGTAAAATATTCCTGTGCTGTTTCGTGGTGAATGGGATTACTGGTTCGGTCGTAAATATCGAAAGAAATAGACAGGTCCTCAAAGTTCTGTTTGATGATCTCATGGTACTTATCAATGATCTGCTGAGAGGTTGTGCCCTCTTTCATTGCCTGGATCGGGATAGCTGTGCCGTGCTCATCGCTACCGCATACGTAAACCACGTCTCTTTTTTGCGCCCTCAGGTAACGCACATAAATATCTGCAGGAATGTACGCCCCGGCCAGGTGGCCGATGTGCTTCAAACCGTTAGCATAAGGCAAGGCAGAAGTAACCAGGTACCTTTTTGGTTGTTTACCCCCAGCGCCTAAAAGGGCGTTTTGTAACTCAATATTTTCACTTGTCATTTTCGGTCCAATATATTTTTTAATCAACTAGTCTGCGCAAAAGTACCAGAAAGCTTTTTAAATGTTTTTAATTGAATTGACAAGTCATAAATTGTGAACTATAATTATGAACCGGAAACGCTTTCTTTCCTCCCTTGGTTTTCTTTCCTCAGCCTTTGTTTTCCCTTTGCAGGAGACCAGGGCTGCAGCCTTAGTTCATCACAAAGGTGAATCACTAAACCCCGTGGTGCCGCCTTACTTAAAGCCTGGGGATATTATTGGCATTACAGCACCTGCCGGGCACATTACACTGGAAAGATTGCAGCCGGCCATTGCAGTTATGGAAAGCTGGGGTTATAAAGTGAAAATCGGTAATACGATCGGGAAACAGGATTTTTCCTTTAGCGGCACTGATGAGGAAAGGGCTGCTGATTTCCAACAAATGCTTGACGATGCTTCCATCAGCGCCGTTATGTGTGCAAGGGGCGGCTATGGGGTTGTTCGTATTGTTGACCGATTGAACTGGACCCGATTCAAGCTAAAGCCAAAATGGATCATTGGTTTTAGCGATGTAACCGTATTACATAGTCATATAAATCGTAATTGCGGGATAGCGACCCTTCATTCAAAAATGTGTAACAGCTTTCCTGATGAATGGAGCAGGGCAGAACCCATCCAGGTGCAAACCATCCAGTCCATTCACGAAGCTCTGTGCGGGAAAAAAATGAAATATACGTCCATACCCAATACCTGTAACAGGCCAGGGGTGGCGGAAGGCGTTTTGGTGGGCGGGAACCTGAAAGTGCTGGAGACATTGGCAGGGACCACTTCTGATATTAGTACTGCCGGAAAGATCTTATTTGTGGAAGATACCGCCGAATACCTGTACAGCATTGACAGGATGTTCTGGAACCTGTGTCGTACGGGAAAGCTTAAGAGCTTAAAAGGACTAATTATCGGCGGTTTCAACATCAAACCCGATGATGAGGGGGAGGAGTTTGGCAGGACATTACAGGAGATCGTTCTAAGCAAGGTGAAAAATTATGCTTATCCTGTTTGTTTTGATTTCCCTGTTGGCCACCAGAGGGCCAATTTTGCGTTGAAGTGTGGGGTCAGGCACCGATTGAATGTAACATTAGACGAAACAACATTAACAGAAATTATATGATCATCCCTCCCTATTTACAAAAAGACGACACGATTGGCATCATTGCACCTGCTGGTTATATGTCCTTTGAAAAAATGCAGACATGTATCGAAACGCTAAGGAACTGGGGCTATCAGGTTAAGGTAGGCACTACTGCCCTTAGTTCATCGGAAAACTATTTTTCAGGCACAGATGAAGAGCGGCTACAAGATGTGCAGCAAATGCTGGATGATAAAAATGTACGGGCTATTTTATGTGCACGTGGCGGTTATGGTGTTAGCCGTATCATTGATGGATTGAATTTTAAAAAGTTTCAAAAGAATCCAAAGTGGCTGGTTGGCTTTAGTGATATCACTGTTTTTCATTGCCATCTTTATTCCAATTATAAAATAGCTTCCTTGCATGCACCCATGGCGGCAGCATTTAATGGGGAAGGTTTCAACTCACCATATGTGCAATCCCTGAAGGATGCGCTGGAAGGAAAGCCTGCAGTTTATGAATGTCCGCCACACTCTTTTAACCAAACTGGTGAAGCTGAAGGGGCGCTGATCGGGGGGAATCTTGCTTTGCTTGCTCATTCGATTGGAACACCTTCTGAATTTAAAACCAAAAACAAGATTCTTTTTATTGAGGACATTGGTGAATACCTCTACAATATTGACAGGATGTTGGTTCAATTAAAGCGAAGTGGAAAATTAAAGAACCTGGCTGCATTGATCATTGGTGGTTTTACAGAGAATAAGGATACTGAGCGGCCATTTGGCAAAACCGCTTATGAAATCATTCATGAACAGGTAAAGGAGTATGATTACCCTATTTGCTTTGGTTTTCCAGTAAGTCATGGAGAAGAGAATTATACGTTGAAAGTGGGCGTAGAGTATAAATTACAAATTACAGGAGAAAATGTTCAATTATCTGAAATACAAAAGCACCCGTAATAGGTGCTTTTGTATTGGCCTTTTTTCTGATTAAGCTATTGCTTCTTTTTTTACTCCGCCATTATGTCCATGTGCCGGCATTAGTGAGTCCAATGCCATGCCCAGGCCTTGCGCGATTGCCATTCCCAATCCAATATCTGCACGGAAGAAATGACATAGTTGGCGGTTAATGATCTCTTCTCGTTTAGGGCCGCTAATCCCACTCATAGCGCTTACTATATTGGTGACCAGGTTTTTCTTATCCTGTTCGTTAAATACCTGCCGGTAGAATATACCCGGTTGTGTATAGTGGTCATTTTCACCTTCTGCGTTGCGGTCGTACCAATCAACAATGTTGGAGTCGGCAGTGAATGCTGGTTCTTTATATCTTTCATCAGGTGCTACATTATCGAAACTATTAGGGAAATAGTTAGGGTGGCCGCCGCCGTTACCATCTACGCGCATGGCACCATCGCGCTGGTAGTTGTTTACTGCAAACGGGCATCGGTTCACTGGTATTTGCTCATAGTTGGCGCCAATACGGTAACGGTGCGCATCGGGATAGGCAAGAATCCTTCCCTGTAACATCCTGTCAGGAGAATAAGAAATGCCATCTACAACGTGGGCCGGCGCAAAGGCTGCTTGTTCCACATCGGCAAAATAATTCTGCGGGTTTATGTTGAGCTCAAGGATACCAACATCTACCAGAGGAAACTCACTATGGGGCCATACCTTGGTCAAATCAAAGGGGTTGAATCGGAATGTTTTTGCCTGTTCGTCTGTCATGATCTGCACCTTCATAGCCCATTTGGGAAAATCACCTTTTTCAATTGCCTCAAACAAGTCCCGCTGTGCCCAATCAGGATCTTCACCTTTCATTTTTACGGCTTCTTCAGCAGAAAAATTCTTAATACCCTGGAGTGTTTTAAAGTGAAACTTTACCCAGCAGCGTTCATTGTTTGCATTGATGAAGCTGAAGGTATGACTGCCATAGCCGTTCAGGTGGCGGTAACTGTAAGGAGTGCCCCTGTCACTCATCAGGAACATTACCTGGTGCAGGCTTTCCGGATTCAGACTCCAGAAGTCCCACATCATGGTTGGGCTTTTAGTGTTGGACTTAGGGTCTCTTTTCTGGGTATGAATAAAGTCGGGAAATTTCTTAGGGTCTTTAATAAAGAAGATAGGTGTGTTGTTACCTACCAGGTCCCAGTTGCCATCTTCGGTATAGAATTTAACAGCAAAGCCTCTCGGGTCCCTTTCTGTATCTGCCGAACCTTTTTCTCCACCTACGGTTGAAAAACGTAGAAAAACTCTTGTTTGTTTTCCAACTTCATTGAACAACTTTGCACGTGTGAATTGGGTAATGTCGTGTGTAACAGTAAACGTGCCAAATGCACCCGAGCCTTTGGCATGAACTACTCGCTCGGGGATACGCTCCCGGTTGAAATGGGCCAGCTTTTCGTGCAGGATGTAATCCTGTAATACTAAAGGGCCACGCTGGCCAATGCTTTGCGTGTCTTCGTGGTGGTAGTAAGGGATTCCTGATGCAGTGGTTAATTTTTGTTTGCTCATAAAGGTGAGTGTTTAAGTTTGAGGCGTGTGTTGTTATGACGTAGCAAATTTTACAATAAATACCCTATTGAAGAAATTGATTAATTTTATTGAGTGATAGATAAATACTATTAAATGACTTTAACACAACTAGAATATATAATAGCGGTGGATAATACACGTCACTTTGCAAAAGCTGCGGCCCAATGTTTTGTAACACAGCCTACATTGAGCATGCAAGTACAAAAGCTGGAGGAAGAATTAGGCGTGCAGATATTTGACCGCAGCAAGCAACCTGTTGTGCCTACGCAGGCGGGTATTGAGATCATAGCGCAGGCAAGGAAAGCTGTTGCTGAATGCAATGGTGTTTTAGAAGTAGTGCAAACACAAAAAGGCATTTTGCATGGACAACTTGTAATAGGCATCATCCCAACCCTTGCACCTTATTTATTGCCTTTGTTTATTCCATCTTTCACTAAAAAGTACCCCCAGGTAAAACTAGTAGTGAATGAACTGACCACTGACTTGTTGATCACGCGCCTGCGTGAAGGCCGGATCGATGCCGGTATTCTGGTAACACCATTACAGGAAGCTGGTATCAATGAAGAACCTATGTTTTATGAAGAGCTGGTAGCATATGTATCCAAGGATAACTCTGCATATAAAAAGAGCTATGTACTGGCAGCGGATATAGATCCTAATAAACTGTGGTTATTAGAAGAAGGCCACTGTTTCCGTTCTCAGATTGTCAATCTGTGCGAGTTGCGCAAAAGCAGTAAAGAAGGGAGTCATTTTGAATATGAGGCGGGCAGCATAGAAACCCTAAGGCGCTTAGTGGATACAAACGATGGCATTACCATCATTCCCGAACTGGCCACATTGGATATGAGCTCAAAACAGCAAAAGCATTTGCGGTATTTTAAATCGCCTGCACCTGTGCGTGAAGTGAGCATTGCTACACATCGCAATTATGTTAAGCGCCGGATGGTGCAGGCGTTAAAAAAAGAGATACTTGCAGCCATTCCTGAGAAATTGAAAAAGAACCAGAAGAGGAAGGTGGTGCCGATAGAGGGTTAATCATTGGTATCGCTGGTAGTAATTCCTCAGTCGATGGGAAAGGTTGACTTCTATTTGACGGAGGATTTCGTTTACAATATCTTCCTGTCGGGGTGGGTTGTTGGGACGTCGGTTGATCAAGGTTTTGTCGTTTTCGCTCAATGCTCTTTCATCTCCAGTATAGGTTGCAAATTCAGTTTTCCAATGGTGCTCTCCCACGAAAGTTTCTGACCATAAGATACTGCCTCCTTCACCTCTGGCCGTGACATAAAGATCGCCACCTGAAACCAGGGTTCTGTTGATGGCATTGATTGTTGCATAAACCTTTGTATATTCTTTTACCACAGAGTCTTTCCTGTAAACAATTTCTTTTGATACCACTTCTTTAGAAACCTGCCGGGATTGCTGCTGGTCGAAAGGCTGTCCAATATTGATACGTCCTAAACGCATTTCGAGTACTTCGTCAGGGGTAAAATCAACACTGCGGGCATCCCACGAATTGTAGAATCTCACAAAGCTGTTTGCGGAATTGTAATTCAGGTTACGGATCAACTGGTCCTGAAAATTGCGCATCTGAAAAGAGCCATTGCTGTAATAATAATTTCCGGTAGTGGCATCCATAGGCATGACTACTATTTTTATCAAAGCGGCATCATATGCTGCTTCCATTTGCCTTTTTAAATCAATATCATCAGGCTTGAAATAGAGGGCAGCTCTGAATTCATTGTATGCTTCGCGGTATCCGATCCTGGTTTCTTCATCCATCCATTTTAATGCTTTTTCATAATGCACTTCCGCGGCTTTGTCTTTGTAGGTTTCTATATAACTGGAGTAGTCCTGTGCGTGAACAGATGAGACTGCAGATGGGTATGGTCTTACCAGGGTATACAACCGTTGCAATGCGTAGTATTCATTGAGCATTTGCTCCCATTTTCTATCATTATTGCTATTTGATAAAATGCGTATTTGTTCTTCGTGCCGCTCCACAGCAAATTTGTAGGAACGTTGCAGTAAATCTTTTGCTTCTCTGTCGGCAGGATTTTTTTGAAGCTTTTTAACTGCTCGTTCAACAGCATTTACATAATCGCCCTGCTCATAAGCTTTACTGGCCGATTTACATGAAAATAAAAAGGGAAGAAGCAAAAAGGAAAGTGTATAAATTTTTTTCATAGTCGGACGATTTATAGGTTAGAAGCAAAGCAACAAATAAAAGTTTCAATAAAAAATATTTTTACAAGAATGTTAACAAAGGAAGATGTTTATTAAACTCTCTAATCTTCTATTCGCTTCAACTTCAGATTCGTTACGGGGGCTACGATGAGCGGGAATTTTTCTACTGTTACCGTACTTACATCCAGGCCAAAGCCCCTTTCTTCTGACAGGCTGATGTCCTTCAGCCAGAAATACAGCTTCATCACCAGGCGCTCCCAGATGGGCAGGTCGTTGTCCTGGCTGAGGAACTTTTCCATAACGATAAAGGAGAAGTCGCCTACAATATTGCTACGTTCCAGGCTCTCATAGCGGCTGGTAATATTTACTTCTTTGTTGGCTACCAGGTCTTCCACCACTTTGCGGAACATCAGGTTGATACGGGGTTCTATTCTGAAACCTAATCTGAATTCTACGCGGATGATGTCATTGGGAATGATGTGGTCCACTTTGTATTCACAGGTGTAGGGATCATCCAGGGTGTCTACGTGTACAAACCAATAGATGTCAGCCCGTTTGGGCTTTTTGTTCAGGATGGAGTAAATGATCTTGTGCTCGATCTCTTTGGGGTTGTCGGCACTGGTGAGGTATACCAGGTGGGTGGCGTATTTGGGTACCGAGCGGTCATTGCTCAACTCCTGGATCTTGGGAATGTAGTGTTCCAGGCGCACAAACTCCACAT
>CBKWHA010000193.1:0-10902 GCA_966674115.1 uncultured Chitinophagaceae bacterium | reverse complement strand
TTTTACTGTTCGCCAGGTCCTGTGCCTCTTTATACTTTCCTTCAAAGATCAATTGACGCACCTCTTGTATGGTTGGATACAAACCATCCACCACATTGTTGCCTGGTTCACCGGCCCATACGGTTTCTTCATTGAGCTGCAACTGCTCCTGCACAACATTACCAAAGATCATGGCACCTAAACGGCCATTACCTATGGGGAGTGCTTCATTCCAGTTGGATGCAGGTTGTTGATACCAAAGTTTGTAATAAGAAGATTGATTAGACTGAGAAAATGCATTACAGGAAACGAACAACAATACAATGGTAAATAACTGAATACAAACAGATCTTTTCATTAAATGATAAATGCTGAATAAATATTTTAAAAATTTCGTTGTAGCGAATTATTTCCTCCTGCCTCATTGTAAACTTTTCAGCCCTTCAAAAACCAATCTTGCAACCTCTGTAGCACCTTCCGGCTGAAAATGGGTGTTATCTTTTTGTCCCTCTGGATAAGCTACATATTTGCCAGCAGGCAGATTCATGAAATATTGGCTGCTTACATACTCCTGCCCTTTTGCAGAAAAGGCCTCCATAGATAATTGATTCAGATCAATGAGCAGAACATTCATTTCTTTTGCAACATCTTTCACCGCCTGGGGATAATCTCCATGAACATTATTCAACCTGCCATCTTTCCATGGATAGTTGCGGGCCACCGGTGTCAATAGTATAGGTGTTGCCCCCTTCTCTCTTGTTTGATTAATGAATAAACGCAGGTATTCTTTATAACCGGTAATATTTACATAACGTTCATGTTTATCAACAGCAGCATCATTATGTCCAAATTGTATCATTACCACATCTCCTTTCTTCAATGATTTGACCACATCAGCCCAGCGGCCTTCTTCAAAGAAAGTCCGGGTGCTTCTGCCACCTTTGGCTCTATCATCCACAAGGGCACTATCTCCTTTGATAATGTGTTTGATTTTTACAAGACTATCTTTTGTTAAAAACTGCTGGAATACCTGTCCCCATCCTGTTACCGGATACCTTTTAGTTTGAAAATCTTTTTCAAGGGAATAATCGGCAACTGTTGAATCACCGATCAGGTACACTTTTACAACCTTCTTCTTTAAAGCAAAAGACACTAAAAAGGCGCTAAACAATAAGGCCAGTATTGCCGTGAAATATTTGTTCATTCTGAAATATTTGTTCATTCTTATGTATGATTAGTATATATTAATAAGTAAACCATTATTGCACCGGCTCTATGCGGAAATAATCAAAATCAGCAAAGCCGGAGTCATTGATCTGCGTCTCTCTTGTACAGAACAGCCCCACTTTTGCGCCGATCCATCTGCCTACTTCGGCTGTAAACTCTTCCCCTACTTCTGTAAACTTCTGTCCGTCCTGACTATAACTAAATCGGCACGTTCCACCTTTCCTTACCTTCACTCTGAAATAAACAGTAGCCTCCTTCACCTTCATGATCTCTTTTTCTACCTCAGGCTTACCTCTCTCCGCATCTTTACCTAAGGAGTACACCAGGTAGATTCCATCTTTTTTGCTCTTCAGCGCCACATTGGCATAGCTAAAGCCCATAATGGTAAGTCCGGCCTTTTCATTTTCCAGCTTAGGATTGGGCGTAAAGGTCATCTTGGTGGTCACCATAAATTCCTCGGCTGGAAATTTCTGCAACAATACATTGGGCATCTCCCACAGGTTGCGCGCACTATCACTCTTATCAGAAAATAACCTGAGTGTTCCCTTTGCGGTATTCATAAAGGCCCAGGTGCCTTTCGGATTGGCCATCCATTGCCACTGAAGGCCCAGGGAAGTACCATTAAATTCATCTGAGTCCGGAGGAGTAGCCATAGGATAGGTCTTGCCTACATTCGGTTTTTTATACGTCAGCACCGGCTCTCCCTTTCCATTCCCGTCTTTATCAATGCCTATGACTGGCCAGTCATTCATCCACTTCATGGGTTGCAGATGTACGATCCTGCCATAAGCCTCCTTATCCTGGAAGTGGAAAAACCAGTCTTCACCTGTTGGGGTAGTGACCCATGCACCCTGGTGGGGTCCGTTTATAGGGGTGGAGCCCTGGTCCATCACTACTTTCCTTTCATAAGGACCATAGATATTTTTAGAGCGGAGCACCAGTTGCCAACCGGTGGGCACCCCGCCTGCAGGGGCAAAAATGTAGTAGTAGCCGTTTCTTTTGTAAAACTTAGGTCCCTCCAGAGTCGGATCCAGTTCATGGCCATCATAAACAATGACGCCCTCATCCAGGGTTTTGGTGCCCTCTGCATTCATTTTTTTGACCACCACAATACTTTTGATACCAGCACGACTACCTGCATAGGCATGTACCAGGTACACCTGTCCATCCTCATCCCACAGGGGACAAGGATCAATGAGGCCTTTGCCGCCTTCCACTAAAACAGGCTCACTCCAGGGGCCTCCGGGGTCTTTGGCTTTGGTGAGATAGATCCCAAAGTCCGGGTCGGGGTAATAGAGGTAGAATTCTCCTTTGTGATAACGGATGGCAGGAGCCCATACGCCATTACCATGTTGCGGTTTAGAGAAGTGCTCAAAAGGAGGTTGACGCTTCAATGCATGGCCAATTAGCGTCCAGTTGACCATATCCTTTGAATGAAGGATAGGCAATCCAGGAATATCTTCAAAAGAAGAAGAGGTCATATAATAATCCGCTCCTGCCCGGCAAACATCCGGATCGGAATAGTCGGCATGGAGCACCGGATTCTTGTACATTCCATTACCGAGATCCGACACCCACACCTTGGAAACGAATGGCTTTTGTACAATTATATTCTTAGCAGCAGTACCGCCATCCTTCTGTGCGGCCACACTCAAAGCTGCCAAACAACCAACGGCAAACAAAGTTCTTCTCATCAGAGGTTATAGTATTAATAGAGTTTAGAATTATAATTGAATGCTTATCGATTACATGAAATATTCGTAATTGCTCATTGTCTATTTCTTATTAGCCACTGGCTCCGCAGCGCCGGCGTTCCCCTTTAGGGGCTGGGGGTGCGCATTGCCAGCAAACTTCAACATATTCAACAATAACTGCTGCCCCACCACATTGGCTGCATTTCTCTGAGACGTATTGAAAGTAGTCATCGCTGCATTCTCCCCATCACCTTCGGCTCTTTTCTCCATCTTTACGTCTTTAAGGCAAGAAAATAGATCCAAAGCAGACAGGATCACTTTTCCTCTTCCATGTGGTATCACACTCAATGCAGAATACACTTCCTGCTTATGATCAGATACACAGCCTACTACCGTTTCACCATTAAAGAGGCGCAGACCTGAACGGCTTTTATTATAAGTGGCAAAACATTGATACTCCCAGTTGAACACACATGCCTGTGGTAAACCTGCAAACAGAGGATGGTGCTTCACAAAATAATTACCACCATACCATGTAGTACCCAACTCTTTCAGACCACGGTAGTCAATAACCTCTTTACGGCCTAAGAAGGTAGCCCACTTTTCAATATTACCCACAACAATCAAAGTGTTGCCTTCATTCACCCATTCCAGTATTTCTGTCACTAAAGGATTACCTGTCTGCTGTGGCTCGAAAGCACCTACCAGCAGGTATTTTCCTTCTGGCCTTCCATGCGTAAACTCTTTAAATGTATGCACACCTGCAGATTGCAAAAACGCAGACAAAACGCCACTGGTATCAGCAACCATTCCTGCCTCCGGAATTCCTGTTGCATCCATACGAACAGCATATAATTGATCATTTCCTGTAGCAATGGTTTTTCCGCCACTCGTCAATTCCGCAGAGATCGTAGTATATCCTTCTGTAGCGGGCACAAACTTCAATCCTTCTGATAGCAGTTCACCATATTGTATACCTCCGGTAACCTTTACCGGGATCAATTTACTCCATACGACCTTCCCTTTTTCATCCCTTGCTTTTATATGCAATTCATGTGCACCTTTTACATCTTTCTCATTAACAATAAACAGGTCAATCACTGTAGTATCCCCAACAGACAATACTTTTCGGTTCATCTTTACCGCTACATAGAGTGGTTGATTGTAACAGGCAATCAGGTTTACGTCACCTTTAGGATTGCGGTAATTATCTACAATGCCTGAATGGTTCTCCAGTTTCATGCTTTCCCATCCATTCACTGCATAACCATCTATAGTGTTGTTGATGCGGATATTTTCAATAGCTCTTCCCTGGTAGTAAAAGGCCACGTTACCCATAGCCCTTGTTAAAGAATCTACAGAAGGGAATGCTTTGCTGAAACCTTTTGTTTTCAAAAAAGTGTCATATGTATCATACCACTTCAGGTAAGCATCTGTTTCCCAGCCAATATTTTTACCTCTCTTTAAAATATCAGCCCTGATCAATTCCAGCCTTGGTGGTGCACCAATAGCACCTTCTTCACCATAGTAAATGATCTCGTCTTTATGATCGGTATAGCGTAAGTATTTTGTAGGGTTGCTATAAAGATTATCATGATAAGTACCCGGTCCCCCAGCATGGTGCTGGTCAAACCAGCCATAATCCCTGAAGGTAAAATCATAAGGCAGCAGGTGTAGTTTGAAGCGGGGATCTGGTCCTATCTTGATATCTCCATTCGATGAATTATAAGTAATGATCCTGCTATCATCCAACCGGTGGGCGGCCAGCATTTGCTGTCGATCACGTCCCTGCGGCTGTGCTCCCCTTTCATTGTGCATGTTATAGATCACCAGGGAAGGATGATTGCGGTCGCGGCGGATCATGCGAAACAGCTTTTCGTCGCGGGCTGCAAAATAAAAGTTGGCCTGCATTTTCCCCAACGAATCTGTAGCTTGGTAGCGGTCAGCAGGATACTGGTTGCCACCCGGCTCCTCAAAGTAAAGGAGCCCCATCTCATCTGCATAATCCAGCACATTCTGCTGTCCAATGGTGCGGTGAAAATTGAGCATGTTCAACCCAAGCTTTTTGGCAATTGCCACTTGTTTCCTGGCTAATTCATCAGAGGGTGCAATGCCATTGATCGGCCAAAAACCCCAGGAAATAGCTGTTCGTAGAACAATGCGCTTGCCATTGAGATAATACTGCTTGTCACCGGCCACATCCCTTACTTCAAACCAGCGGAAACCAAAACGTCTGCTTAAAGTATCTACAGAATTTCCGCTCTTAAGGGTAGCAGTAAGCACATACAAGTTCGGATCTTCTACACTCCATAATTGAGCATCATTGAGCGCAATAGTAAAAGATTGTGTGTGATTTCCTGTTGAAGCATTTTGAATGCTGTACTGTTTTTCAAAAACTTTTCTCTGCAAACCCTTCGCTTCCCTGATCTGGATCACCCATGAACCATTAACCGGCTGAGTTGAATGGTTGTCAGTAGTGATGGCTACATCCACCTCGTTCACCTTTGGTTTATTCTTCACAAAGATGTCACTGATGAAAACCATATCGGTTGCTACCAGCTTTACCTTTCCGGTAATCCCTCCGAAACCATGGGTAGGCTGGGTCCGGTAAGCACCCCACATAAAGTTTTGCGAATCCCTCCAGTCAAAGTTGCCATTGGGATCAGTGATGCGAACGGCTACTTCATTTTCTTTTCCATAAACTACGGCGTCTGTAATATCTACTTCAAAAGGCGTACTGTTGATCAGGTCATAGCCTACCAGCTTTTGGTTGACAAAGATCTCGGCACGGAAGCGCACAGACTCAAAATGAAGCGTAATGCGTCTGCCTTTCAAAGATGAAGGCACAGCCACTTTTGTAGTGAACCAGGAAACACCTAAATAATTACCCGATACACCAAAAGGATTGCCATTCCTGCCCCAATAAAACTCTTCTACTGTAGCAGGTAAATGAACCGTTTTGCCAGCAGCCTTTTGCAATGCATCCCATCCACCGGTTGGCATGTTTACAGGTAGTTTCTGTATAGCTACAGGGTGCGTATATAATACATCGTTCTTCCACTGTGCTGCGGTATCCAGCCACAGTTTCCAATTGTTGTTGGAAATATCTTTTACAATCCTTCCCTGCTGTGCATAAACGCTAAAAGAAAGTAAAGAAAGAAGGAGAAAGTGGGTCTTGGCAAGGGTATGTTTGAAGTTCATCAACGCTCTACTTTACTACTTTATGATTTCACAATGATTTTCCTGCCCTCAATTTCAAAATGAACCTTACCAGTAAGCTCCAGTATCTTCAGAAGCTGTGAAAGATTTACATTCCTTGAAATTTGCCCGGAAAAACGCTCTGTAATCTTTTCTTTGTATTCAATTTCTATATCATACCACCTTGCAGCCTGGCGCATGATTGCTTCTAGATCAGCACTTTGAAATTGAAATAGGCCATTTTTCCAGGCCATCACTTCCTCTACATCGACATCATCCTCTACCCCAATTTGTCCTTTTTGACTTGCTGCAGCCTGCTGCCCGGGTTTCAATAAACGCGTTTGTTCCCCTTTAGAAACTTGTACACTACCTTCAAGCAATGTGGTGCGTATAGTAGATTCATCCGTGTATGCATTAACGTTAAAATGAGTACCCAACACCTGCACATCCATGTCATTAACGTGAACATGAAACGGCATGGCTGCATTCTTTGCCACTTCAAAATAACCTTCGCCTTTTAACTCCACAGCCCTTTCCTTGCCTGTAAAAGCAGCAGGAAAATGCAGACTGGAAGCAGCATTCAACCAAACCTTGGTACCATCGGCCAATACCAAGTGATACTGCCCCCCTTTAGGCGTGGTGATTGTATTATATAAAACTTCTTCAGACCTTCCTTTCTGTGTATTGTAAGCCAGCTGTCCGTTAGTGAGCTTAATGATCTTTACTGCACCTTGTTGTGCCAATGTTCCGTCATGGGCACTATCAAGCAGTATCTCTGTACCATCAGCTAACCGTAGTATGGCTTTATTACTCCCCGGAGCTATATCTTTTATACCTTCCGGATGCTCCTGAATAGCCACTTCTCTTTCTTGTTTTGTACTCGTATCCCACAACCAATAAACCCCTAAACCCACTAATAAAATGAAAACTGCAGCCACAGCCAGGCGGTTCCAGTTGAATCGCACTACTTTTGCAGTTTTTCTTTCCCCTCTGATTTTTTGTTGAATGTTTTCCTGGATCTCGCCTAATAACTTACTGTCTTCTTCAGTTTCATAGGTATGTTCTTGCAGCTCTTTATCCATAATAGCTTCCAATCTTTGCCGGTGCTGTTCTTCTTCCAGCATCCTGCTCAAATGCTCGCGTTCCTCTTCAGTAATAGATCCTGACAGATATTTATCCAACAAAGCTTCAAATGATATATTATTCATATTTTTTCAGATTGGAATCATAATGGCTCTGCAATCATTGTTTTTATTAAAGACGCAGCAGGTTTAATATAGGGGTACTTGGTTTCATGTTTTTTCAAAATCTACAAGAGCTCAACAAAAAGACAAAAAAGAGTGTCAGGTTTACATCCGCATGTATTCTAACATAAGTTCTTAGAAAATTGAGTGCCCGGCCAATATGTTTTTTCACCGTTTCTCTGGACAGATCCATTTGGGCGGCAATGGCTTCATAGGAAAGTCCCGCCTCACGGCTCAACAAAAAAGCTGTTCTTTGTTGTTGTGGCAACAGATCAATAGCCGTTTTTAAATGTTGCTGCATTTGCTTGAAAGAAAGTACTTTATCAGGAACACCTCCCTCCTCTTTATAGGTATCTACCAGGTCGGGGTCCAGGGGGTTCATTAATTTTTTTCTTAGTTCACTAATGATATGGTTCCGGGATATGATAAATAAAAAGGAATCAAAACGCTCAATACTGGTTAGCGTTTGCCGCTTTTCCCAGATTTTTATAAATACCTCTTGCACAATATCCTGTGCATTATGTGAAGATTTAACGTAAGTAAGTGCCTGTGCATATATATTATTCCAGTATCGGCTAACAATAATGGCAAAAGCTTTTTCATCACCCTCTGAAATTTGGTGCAACAAAAGCCTTTCATCATTGATAGCGTTCATATCCATATTGATCTAGATTCGGCAGCTTCCCGGAAAGCTTACCTAAACCATCAAAAATAAGCAAATGAAAACCTTTTTTGCATCTGCATGCGGATAATACTTCAGCTTGCTGCAGTAGAGATCTCGGGCAGACCCATAACTTGAGGGGTACTATCCAGGGTAAAGTGTATGTCAAACGAAATGTGTTTAACCCTTAAATGTGAATGATCTTAGAATACAGAGCCTGTGTAACTGGCACCAATGTTAGCAATAGGCATGATCAAACTAAGTTTTCTTGCCCGAATGAAGCTAATTGATCAATAATTGGCAAAGTTTTTAAGCCAAGATTTGTCAACCGATATTCCACTTTTGGGGGAATTTCAGGATATGATTTTTTGCTGACTAATTTATGCTCCACCAAAAAGTTTAATTCCTGTATCAGCATCTTTTCACTAATTCCGGGAACGGTTCTTTTCAATTCTCCATATCTTATTACCCTGTCATTTATTTGAAACAGTATTAATAAAGTCCATTTGCCTCCCAATAAACTTAAAGCAGCTTTTACAGGACAGGTTTCATCACAGGGATTAATATTTTTTTGATTTTTTTTCATTGCAATTCAATAATTCTAACCAATTGGTAAGTACCAAACTTTTATGTAAGTACTTGTACAAAGGTAAGTGCCTTCATAGCTTTGCACAAGTTTTTAATTTTAAAACGGGCTTATGCGAATTAATCAGATAAGAAATGCTACTCTGATAATCGAGTATGCAGGCAAAAAGTTTTTAGTGGATCCAATGTTATCGAAAAAAGGAACGCTTCCGCCTTTTCCAAATTCTTTAAGGCAAGACGACAGTCCAAACCCTTTAGTAGAATTACCAATACCAGTTAAAGAAATCGTTGATGGCATAGATGCGGTTTTGCTAAGTCATTTACATATTGATCATTGGGATGAGGCTGCCAAAGAATTAATTCCAAAGGGTGTCACAATATTCGTTCAAGATGAAGCAGATAAGAAAGAAGTGGAATCAGCAGGCTTTACAAATGTAGAAGTGCTTACAGAAAATTCAACATTTGAAGGTATAGGCTTAAGCAGAACCAAAGCGCAGCACGGAAGAGGAGAAATTTTAAAACTAGCCGGAAATGTGTGTGGCTGTGTATTCAAACATCCTTCTGAAAAAACACTCTATATAGCTGCGGATACGGTATAGTACGATGGTGTTCAAGAGGCAATAGACCAACACAAACCAGAAGTCATTGTAGTAAATGGTGGCGATAATCAATTTATACAGGGTGGTTCTGTAATTATGGGTAAAGACGACATTCACAAAGTGTATAATGCTACTTCTGATGCAAAAATAGTGGTAAGCCACATGGAAGCGGTAAATCATTACACGCTTACAAGATCCGATTTAAAGAATTATCTGAACGACAATAATTTGAACAATCGGGTATATGTACCTAACGATGGTGAAGTATATAATTTTTAACAATTAAACTAAAATAGAAACATGAAAGTATTGGTTTTCGGAGCTACTGGTTCACAACAGTTCCATGTAATTGGTGCAGCAAAAAGAAAAGGCGCAGAAGTATATGCCACAACAAATTCGGAGGCAAACTTCTCCCGCCTGGTTGAAGCAGGAGCAAATCCTGTAAAGGCAGACTTAGCAGATGCCGATAGAATGAAAGAAATAACTAAAGGGATTGATACTATTTCATTCCTCATCCCTTTTTCATTGCCCAACCCTCTCGATGGTTTGAAGTATGCCAAAAATGTTATTGATGCGGCTAAGACTAATGATGTAAAACTTATCGTTTGGAATACCAGCGGTTATCTCTTACCTGCCAAAATCGGAGTTCCTGGTGAAGATCTAAAGCTGGATGTTAAAGAATACTTTGAACAAAGCGGTGTTCCCTATATCATTATCGAACCACCTATTTATGCTGAAAATCTTTTGGCTCCCTACACGGTCAATTATGTGAAGAATGAGAGAAAAGTAGCCTATCCCACACCAGAGCAGATGCCCATTGGCTGGATTTCTTCAAAAGATGTAGGTGCGTTGGTAGCAGAAGCACTTTTCAAACCAGAACTGGCTGGTCAATCTTTTCAAATAAGTGGACTGGACAACCTAAAAGGCAATGACCTGGCTGAAAAGTTTTCCATAGGTCTCGGTGAAAAAATTAGTTATTATGCTATGCTTCCAAAAGAATTTGGAGATATTCTAAGAACAGTCTTGCAGAATGAAGCAGTAAATGGTATACAGAAATACTACCAAAGTTTGGCGGATGCAAATGAATACCCACCAAAATACAACCCCAATATGCAGAAAGTTTTAGAAAAACTTCCTATAAAAATGACCCCAATGGAAGAATGGGTGAAAATGAACCGGGAAGTATTTCTGTCTTAAGTAAATGAAGCTGAAATAGAGTGTCCTTTCGGGGATGCTCTATGTTTAATTTAGTTTCATACCATATATGCCATCAATCGGTTTTATCGTATTTGGTAAGGAAGGGGTAGAAACCCCTTCCGATAATTGCTGTATGAGAGACAGATTGATCTGTTTTACTTATTGCTTCATTACTTTTTCTGTAGTGTTTTGCATACCGTTTCTTATCTGTACATAGTAGAGACCGGCCGCTAATCCTTTAAGTGAAATGGATTGTGTGGTATTAGTCAGGCGCTGGTTCACCACCATTGTTCCACTGGCATTATAGAGTTGCACGGTAGCACCTGCTTCCAGTTTATTTACCTTGATGGTCAACACCTCGTTAACCGGATTGGGATACACTACTACACTATAGCTGTTGGCTTCTTCCAGCACACTGCCCTCACGGGCCAGGGTAATAGAGGAATTAATGCAGCCCCCCAGGTAATCCCCATGGTCCAGGTGCTCCTGCGCGGCCTGAGAAGCCACACAGATCTCAT
>CBKWHA010000192.1:0-10908 GCA_966674115.1 uncultured Chitinophagaceae bacterium | reverse complement strand
GATGTAATCGGCAAATGAAGAAGGAATACTTTAAAAAACGCGATAAACCTAAGTGCATCAAATGTTTGAAAATGCCGTTTAGTATGTGCCATTATGAAATTGGAGTTCAAATTTACATTTTAAATTAAAAAATGTTAAAGTCAGGTACCCCTCCTTTCATCTTCCTGCGTCTTTAATGATTGTGATAGTAATACTTGTGGCGGTGTTTATATAAAACGAGCTGATAACTATTAACTCAAACCGAATACAACTATGAATCTGATTGCTTTTGCCAACTCGTCGTGCCGACGATTTAACTCAATTCCTCTGTATTGTGAAGTTGGCCAAAAATCTGGCTAATAACATCTACCCCCTAACTACATAAAGCCTAAGTAAAAAGAGAGAATTATAACTCTCAATGACCTACGCATGCCTATGCGTAGATGGGAAATTATTAAATCAAAACCTAGAGATCGTATGTTTTACACACGCTTCAAGCTTCTATTATTTCATTTATTGATTGTGTTGTGTCTGATTAAGGCGAACACGATTAATGCGCAACAGATTGCCTTCCCGGGAGCGGAAGGAGCTGGTATGTATACTACCGGCGGTAGGGGTACAACTTCTACACCTACTACTGTTTTTGAGGTGACAAACCTGAACGACGATAACAATCCTGGTAGTTTGCGTTATGCCTTAACGGCACCGGCCACTTACCGTACGGTGGTGTTCCGTGTATCGGGTACTATTCATCTTAATTCCAGATTGAGCATCAGGGCCAACACCACCATAGCCGGACAAACAGCTCCGGGTGATGGTATTTGTGTGGCCGATCACCAGGTATCAATCAGTGGTGATAACGTGATCGTACGGTATATGCGTTTTCGTTTGGGTGACAGATACCAAAAGAAAGTGGATGCTAATGGTAACCCTATTGACGGCAGCGGAGGAGATGATGCTTTAAGTGCCACAGGTCCCAGTAACATTATATTAGACCACGTAACGGCAAGTTGGAGCAATGATGAAGCGTTGACCATTTACCGTGGTGACAATCTCACTATCCAGTGGTGTATGATCAGCGAGCCGCTGAACTATTCCTATCACTGGGAAACTGGTGATACTGATTACGAGCGACACGGTTATGGTGGCATCTGGGGTGCCAAAAGGGGCACCATGCACCACAACCTGATTGCCCATTGCCGCAATCGCAATCCGCGGTTTGCCGGTATTTCTACCTATACACCTAATACTGTAGGTGTGGAAAATGTGGATCTCCGCAACAATGTGATCTACAATTGGGGCATCAATACCGTATATGGTGGAGACGGCGGTAACTACAATGTGGTGAACAATTATTATAAATATGGTCCCAGCACCAGCAGTGGCGTGAGGTATCGCATTTGTAATCCCAGCTATGGTACTAACACTCCTTATGGCAAGTGGTATGTTGATGGTAACTATGTGGATGGTTCTGCCACCTATACGGCTGATAACTGGGCTGGCGGTGTAGTGCCCCAGGGAGGCTCAGCGGACTTAGCCACGGTAAGGGCATATACACCTTTTGAGCTGGGCTATCCGGTAACCACAGAATCTGCTACTGACGCTTATGAGTCGGTGTTGCAAGGAGCTGGTTGTTCCCTGCCTAACAGAGATACGCTGGATCAAAGAATTGTCAATGATGTGCGTAACCGTACCGGCCGTATTATTGACGTGCAGGGTGGTTATCCGCATGGTACTCCTTACGAGCAAACTGTAACTGCCTGGCCGACCTTACAATCAACAGCGGCTCCTGCCGATAGCGACCATGATGGTATGCCGGATAGTTGGGAAACGGCCAATGGCTTAAATCCCAATAATGCAGATGACCGGAATATCGTTGCTGCTAATGGCTACACCAACCTGGAGAATTATTTGAACAGCCTTACCAACCCTGTTGTCAGTACTGATCCGGTTATTTATTCGAATCCAAGTTTCAGCAGTTTTGCGCAAACTATTGGCGCTCCCTCGGCAGCGCAAACATTTACTGTTTCCGGTAAAAACCTTACGGGTAACATCACCATCTCTGCACCTGCCAATTATCAGTTGTCTGTTGATGGTACAAACTGGAATAGTAGTGTGACCTTAACTGCTACTGATGGTACTGTCTCTTCCACTACAGTAAGTGTGCGCCTGAATGCACCGGCAACCGGAACCTATTTCGGAAGCATTGTTGTTTCAGGTGGTGGGGCCAGCTCGCTAAGCTTTGCAGTCAGTGGAACTACTACAACTCCTGCGCAGGAGCCACAGAGTACGCCAATAGGCTATTTCCCCGATACAGATGGCGGTTTTGAAAATCAGACTGCCGGTTCTTATTCTGGTGTATCTTCCCATACTTCTACGACCAAGTGGGAAGCTTCTTCTGGTTTTCAAATCTTAACAAGCGGTGCCCGCACAGGTTCCAAAGTCATGCATTGGAATGGCTCCAGTACCAGTGTAAAATACCTTGTAGCACCGGTATTGACTTCACCTACATTACAGGCTGGTACCAGTTATGTGGTGCAGTTCTGGTACAAGAAAGCAGCAAGCAGTGGAGTTGGCAGTCTGTCACTAAGCGGCTATAATAGTATTACAGGTGGCATGAGTGGCGGTACAGGTACTACCACTTCTCAAAAGGATGTTGTGCTGCATATTACGGCTTTGTCTGACTGGGTGCTATTCAGGGGTGTGTTGACCACTCAAAGTGGTGTTACTGTTACGAATACATACGGCGGTGTTAAAATTGAGAATCCACAATCCCCGTTTTTTGATATTGACGACTATGTAATATATCCCGGAAATACTTTCGATGTTACTGCTCCGGATGTTGCAACATCGCCTAGCAGTAATGCGGCGGCCAATGGTATTGTTGTAAGCTGGCAGGCCCCAGCTAGTGGTGTTGACGGTGGTGGTTATGTAGTAGTGCGGAGCACTTCGGCAACAGTACCTGTGCCTAATGCCAATGGTATATATGTTGCCGGCAATACCATGGGATCTGAATATACTGTGGTTTACACCGGAACAGCAAATTCATTTACTGATGATGGAAGCGTAGCTGCACTGGCAACCGGAACTATGTATTACTATCACATTTTTACAGCCGATAAGGCATTCAACTATTCGCAGGCTGTAACGACCTCGGGAGCTCAAAATGTATCTACGCCAACTGTTTCCCTGTCGGGTAGTGTAGGTTCGTTTACGCAGACAGTGGGCACGCCTTCTGCTTCCAAACAGTTTACAGTTAGTGGTAACAATTTGACCGATAACGTCCAGGTTACTGCTCCAGCAGGCTATGAACTATCAAATGATGACAATACCTGGAGTACATCTTTGAATTTTGTACCTGACAATAATAGTGTTAATGAAACAGCATTTGTACGGTTGAATGCAACGGAGGCAGGTTCGTATAGCGGTAATATAACTGTTGAAAGTTCCGGTGCGACTGCTGCTACACTGGCTGTAAATGGTACGGCTTCGAACCCGGGACCAGTTGTTGTATATACTCCGGAAAATGCCGATGCGGTGGTAGCGCTGGACGGCAGTGGTCAATATACCACTATACAGGCAGCTATTAATGCAGCACCTACAGGAAGGACAACTCCTTATATCATTTATATCAAGAATGGCAAGTACGTAGAAAAAGTAAATATCCCTTCCAATAAACCTTTCATACATCTTATTGGAGAAAGCGCTGCCAACACTATTATCAGTTGGGATTCTTATTCTGGTAAGGTTGAGAATGGCGTTTTGATTGGGACCAGCACTTCAGCTACGCTCACCGTGACTGCCAATGATTTCTTTATGATGAGCGTTACGGTAGAAAATACAACCGGTTATGTAGGAGATGGTCCACAGGCGCTTGCTATATATGTAGGTGGTGATCGTTCTGCTTTTAAAAATTGTCGTTTCATCAGCGGCCAGGATACTTTATTGCATAACGGAGATGGCAAAAGGCATTATTTCAAAGAATGCTACATTGATGGCAATACGGATTTTATTTTCGGACCTTCGACAGCCGTGTTTGATGCCTGTATCATTTATGCAAGGGACCGTGTTGATGGAAATTCTGGCGGGTATGTAACTGCCGCCAATACACCTGCCGGACAGACGTATGGTGAAGTGTTCAGAGATTGCCGAATTCCCGAGAACCGCGGTGTTACCAGATATACCCTAGGCAGGCCCTGGCAGAATGATCAAGGTAGAGAATCAAAAACAGTGTTTTTGAACACTGTAATGGGTTCATCGATCTTACCTGCCGGTTGGTCGGTTTGGAATTCAACAACCAATACCGCGCTCATTACTTATGCAGAATATAAGAGCAGAAAATATAATGGAGATCCTGTAGATGTAAGCCAGCGCGTTTCCTGGTCGAAGCAATTAACTGATGCGGAGGCTGCGCCTTATTATGACAACAGCAACCTATTTGGTTCCTGGGATCCATTTACAGCTTTCCCTGCACTGAATGGATCTGTTGCCACTGAATTAGCAGTAGCTAATTTCAGGGCTCAAAGGGGTGCCTCCAATACTACACTTAGCTGGAATTTGAGCTGGCCAATGAGTGGTGTGCTATATGAAGTATTCCGCAGTACTGACAATGTCAATTTTACAAAGATCAATGAGGTAAATGGTGGAAGCGATGAGATAGTAGCCTTCAGTGTAACTGATGGTGTGCCCGCAAAAGGAACTATTTTTTACTACTATGTCAAAGCATCTAAAGCAGGCCTTGCATCTCATAACAGTTATATAGCTATTGTTGATCCCAGTGTTCCTTTAGATGGTGAATTCCGGACAGCAGGTTCTGGCATCTGGACCAACGCCTCTTCAGGTAACGGAGCTAATACTACGTCTATCTGGGAAAGATATAGTGCGTCTTCCAAGTCGTGGGTATTGCAAGCATTAGGTACTCAACCAAGTAATGTTAATGTTACCATCAGAACCGGACATACCGTACTGATCGATGGATTAAAAGGCGTGAACAGTTTGACCATTGAAAATGGTGCTGTTCTGAAAAGCAATGGTGGTTATGGTACTACCCCTTCTACAACAACTTTACGTATTGGCGCCGGTTCGGCTGCCAGTGTGATCCTTCAAAATGATGGTGTATTTGGCGGTGATGCCAATCCGGATAATTTGATAATATTAGAGTTCAATCCAGCCTGTGCTTCGGTATTGTGGACTGGTTCAGGAGTTTCCAAAATAACCCGTCTGCGTCCATTGCCTGCTAATCCGAATGCACTGAAAGTGGTCTTTGATCAGGATGTGAGTTTGTCTTACAGCTTCAGTCCTTTTACGGCTTATTATAATAGCAGCAGTAATCAGGTGGGCGAGGATGTTACCTTCACAATCAATCCAGGAAAAACTGTTAGGTTGACCCATCCTTCTGCATCATTCAGTCCAACAGGAAGTACAACATCGAACCCTGGGGGAAATTATACCTACAATATCAACGGAACGCTGGATCTGAGTGCTACTACAAATACTTCTAATTTAGTTGCTTTTTCAACCAACGCTTCTTCCGTAGTTTCCCTGAATATTGGTTCGGGTGGAACTTTACAACTGGGTAAAGGATTCAATACTGTGAACAGTGCACCCTCTGCCGGAAACAACGGTAAAGTAGTGCTGACAATAGCTGATGGTGGTGTTATAGATGCCGTTAATACCACTTATCTGAACCTAGGTGCGAATTATTTCGTCACTTCAGGAAACGGAGCCTTGAAAAGAGCAGTAGGTTCTTCTGCTGTTGTCTTCCCAATTGGTACATCAAGCAGCAGTTATAATCCTGTTGTTTTGACCAATACCGGTACGGCCGACAATTATACTGTAAGTGTTAAGAACAATTTTGACCATGCTGTTCCTGATGCAGATAAAGTGGTGAATAAACAATGGATCATTCATGAGGATGTTGCAGGTGGAAGCGATGTAACTGCTAAGTTTGGCTGGCAGGCTGCTGACCAGGCCAGTGCTTTTGATCCATCACAATTGCTGGCAGTGATGAGGTATACAGGAAGTGACTGGAACATTACTGCTGCAACGCTTGGTGGCAACGGAACCACTGCCGATCCGTATACGGCTACAGTTTCCGGCATCAGTTCATTTTCTTCTTTTGGTGTGACCAACTATACCAAAGCTGAGGCCGCTGTGAAAGTGGAAGGCGGCAGCTTTACGTATGATGGCCAGCCTCATGCTGCTATAGGTTTTGCTTATGGCCAGGGTGGAGAACAAGACAGGCTGAATCCAGAGGTAAGCTTTACGTACAAAGATGCTAATAACCAGGTTTTAGAAGGAGCACCAGTGAATACAGGTACCTATTCTGTTACGGCTTCTTTTGCCGGTAACAGTTACTACCTGCCGGCTTCTGCTACGGCCACTATTACAATTGATCAAAGGCTGTTGACCATTACAGCCACTGATCAGACTATGGAATGCGGCAGTGCCATGGAGCTGGGTACGACAGCCTTTACCGCAGAAGGTTTGGTGGCTGGTGATGCTGTTAGTGGAGTGACTTTGAGCAGCACAGGTGGCGGGGTTGGCACTTATCCAATTGTTCCAAGTAATGCAACAGGTACAGGCATTTCTAACTATAGCATTACTTATGTTAATGGCAGCTTGAGCGTTAAAGATGAAACCAAACCAGCGATCACTAATTGTCCCAGTGTTCCGGTTCTGTGCTATAATCCTGCTGGTACCTATACAATACCTGCTCTGACAGCAACAGATATTTGTAGCAGTGTACAAGTAAGCTATAACATTAGCGGGGCAACCAATAGAAGTGGTAATAATGCCGATGCCAGTGGCAGCTTTAATGTGGGTACCAGTACCATCAACTGGGTAGTAGATGATGGGCATGGCAACCAAAGCACCTGTCAGACCACTGTTACAGTGAATGCTCCTTTGTCGGTAAGCATTCCGGATGTTTATGCCATGAATCCGGAAGTGGATGAAAAGAACACTATCTACGTTGGATATGGACCTTCCTCGCTTAACGTTAGTGCTGTAGCTGGTGGTGGCACCTCACCTTACTCTTACCAATGGAGTAACGGGCAATCTACGCAGTCTATTTCCGTGAGTGCAGCAGGTACTTATAGTATGGTGGTAAGTGACGCTTATCAGTGTACGGCCTCGGCTTCAATTGTGATCAAGACTTTGGATGTAAGCTGTGGTAAGAATAGTGATAAGGTTATGATCTGTCACAATGGTAAAGATATCTGCGTTACTTCTGCTGATGTGCAGGAGCATCTGGACCATGGTGATTACCTGGGTGGGTGTAAGAATACTGCTTCCCTGGCTGCTTCTCATTGTGATTGCGAAGCGTCTGCTGCTTACCAGGTTAAGGTTTATCCGAACCCTGTTTGGGAGCAACTCAATATCAATGTAAGCAAGCTAGAAGCCGGAGCTACTTTGCAAGTGTATAATGCCAGTGGGGCCCTGTTGCTTTCGCACAGGTTAACCAACAGTACTTATAGTTTATCTGCCAAGGGCTTAAGGGCTGGTATTTACTATGTAGTGGTGAGCAATGGTGAGCAGGTCACTACTCATAAAATAATCAAACAATAGTTTCATATTGTAAACAATGGTAAGTTATTACTGACTACGGAAGGGGTTTCTACCCCTTCCTTTTATCCTTCTTTTTGTTTTACAACCTCAATACTACATTGTAAAACCAACAATATACACTCACAAGAAATGGTTGGTTAAGAACGCTACGCAAGCTGTGTCTTATTGTTGCAGCATTTTCTTTCTCATTGTTCAGCGTTCAAATTGCTAAAGCATGAACATTACACAAAGGATTTGAATCAGGCTCCCCGGCAGCCGCGTTGGTGGCATCTTATACCTAAAGTTCCTAACTGTACTTACGAGTTATTGTTAAAGGCATATTTATTAACCCAATCAATAAAGCCATGCACATGATTAGATGTTTGCTATTTATTATTGTACAATTCACCTTCCTGCAAATGTCATTTGCCCAAGAGAAGTTATTATATGCAACAAACTTCCAGGAATGGACAAGTTTCACCTCCACTACTGAAAAAGTGGTCACTAAAAAAACAGACTTTTCCAATGAAAATCTAGATTTCAAGTTTTACCAGGTAAATGTAGATCCGGCAGGTGAAAACACGTTAAGGTTCAACTATTCAGTTGTTTCAAAAGGGTGGGCTCAGGCACAAAAGGTACCAGGCTCCTATATTGAACTTTCTCCTCTTCAATCGGTTACAAAAGTTCAATTTATTCAGGGAGCAACAGGTACAAACAGAGGATTTAAATTATCAAAAAAGGGACCCTTGGATCTATTCTGGGTTCCTGTTTATTCTACACCATGCGCTACCCCTTCCGGCGAATTGGTTACCGTTAACATCAATGAAAGTAATGTTGCTCTCAGGTTTACAAATATCGATGATGCTCAAAATGCATATATGTTCGATTTGAAAATCTATGGCAATTATGTATCAACAAAACCACAGTACAGGCTTGACGTTACCCAAAATATTCCAGAAGCAGGTACCATCACAAAAACACCCTATAGCGATACCTATGATCAGGGAATGAGTGTTCAATTGGAAGCTAAACGCAACTTCGGCTATAAGTTTGTGAAATGGGTAGATTCTCTAGACGTGGAACTCTCTACTGCAAACCCATACATTGTTACTGTTGATGCAGATAAAAAGATCAAAGCTATTTTTGATCCGGTGTCAACTTATACTTATGAAGTAAACATTGAAGGATCGAAATGGGGGCAGGTTCAGTTGATACCGCAGCCAACAAATGGAAAATATGAAGAAGGTACTCAGGTATCCATGAAAGTGGTTCCCAATCCGGTAACCAATTTTAGTTATTGGAATGATCATTCAACGACGACCGAAAGAGTTGTTACGGTAGACGGAAATAAATCTTTCACTGCTACATTTGACGAAATTCCTTTTATAGTGGGTTGGAACTTCAAAGCCCAAACTCCTACCATGAACAGATCGGGTGATTTTTATTCTGAAACAACAAACACTGGTCTTATTTCAGTTTATGATCCAAATGGAAGCCCTGTTTCATGGTTAGCTAATTCATCAGGTTTTTCACCGTCTTATCCCAACATTCGATTTTGGACCCCGGCAGCAGAGTTTAAAACAAAACGCAGATACCTGAAAGCAAACTTTTCTACCGTTAATTATAAGAACATTCAGGTAAAGTCAATGGTAAGTGCAAGCTATCAGGCTTATTCCGTACAGTTGCTGCAATATTCGTTAGACAATGTAAACTTTAAAGAACTGGCGCGCGTAGATATTACAGATGTTTACAACTCAGCGTGGAAGCAGTTAAACGCAACGCTACCTGCTGAAGCCGAAGGAAAAGATAAGATTTATATTCGCTGGATAGCTGATGAAACCAGTCCAATACTTGGTGAAAGCACCTCAAATCCTGACGGTACAGCCTTTACACATGTTTTTGTGTTTGCTGATAAAGATATTCCATTAGATACAGTAGCGCCGGTGCTCATTTTTACAGTGCCAGCCAGTGGTTCTCATACAGCTTCAATAAATGGATCGGTTGTACTTAATTTTAATGAAAAGGTAAAGGCTGGTACGGGTAATATTACTTTGGGTTCTTCTGTTTTGACCGGAACTTATGGGTCAAAGACAGCAACTTTCAAATACGAGAAGCTTAATTATGACACAGAATATACCTTTACTGTTCCGGCTGGTGCTCTTACAGATATTTCAGGGAATCCTTATCCAGGTATCACCATAACATTCAGAACAGGTGTTCGAGCTGAACCAACAAAAAAACTGTTTGATGCCGTTGTTGCTAAAGATGGATCAGGTGATTATACATCCATTATTGATGCAATTGCCGCTGCTCCCAGTGATAGAGCCATACCCTGGGTGATCTATATTAAGAATGGAAAATATACCGGCCATCATGATATTCCTTCTTCAAAACCTTTTATTCATCTGATTGGCCAAAACCGGGATAGTGTTATTATTTCTGACAATCGTTTATCTGGCGAGGATAACGATCCGCTAACGCCTACATACCATGTTAGCCTGGGTGCAACAATGGTAGTCAACTCTTCTGATTGCTACTTTGAAAACATTACCATAGAAAACAGTTATGGCTATGAAAAGCAAGCCGGTCCCCAGGCTCTTGCTTTGTATACAGAAGCAAACCGATTTGCTACCAACAATTGTTATTTCCGTAGCTACCAGGATACCTATTTAACTACTTACAGTAAAATTACCAACCGTCATTATTTAAAGAACACCAGAATTGAAGGTGCAGTAGATTTTATTTATGGCGGTGGTGATGTGTTCTTTGATAAATGTACCATCACTTGTACCCGTAAAGATGGTGGTTATATAGTAGCGCCCAGCCATGGAACAGGAACAGCATGGGGCTATGTTTTCAGCAACTGTACTATTGACGAAGCTCATGCTTCAGGCGTAACAACCTATTTTGGCCGTCCCTGGCATAACGCTCCCAAAACAGTTTTTCTTTATACTACTTTAAAGGCCAAAGTATACCCTGAAGGCTGGTACTATAAGATGGGTGCTATTCCCGCCATCTTTGCTGATTATGCTACTATGGATGCTAATGGAAACATGGTTGATTTATCTCAACGTATAGAAGACTACGAGTATGAGCAGAAAAATCCGGATGGTGTAACTACTACTACTATAAGAGGTAAAGCCAAGAATAGTCTTACTGATGCTGAAGCGGCGACCTATACGTATGAGAATATAATATTGAGAAGTGAAGACAACTGGGATCCGAGAATGATTGCAGAGGCACCAGCGGCTCCTTCAAATGTTGTTTACAAAAACTCAAAGATCACCTGGGATCATGTTCCGTATTCCCGTTTGTATATTATATTCCGAAACGGCAAGGTGGTAAACTTTACGATTAATAATGAGTATTCAGATATGAACG
>CBKWHA010000191.1:0-11018 GCA_966674115.1 uncultured Chitinophagaceae bacterium | reverse complement strand
AACAAGTTAGAAAATAAACAGAAGCAGATAAAACGGTTATTTTTGTTTTAAATAGCTTTCCTTGTACCCATTACACAATTGCATTAGCCAAATTCACATTAACCCTAAATTGACACCAATAGTGTAGTGAGATTTGTTGAAAACAAAGCCTTATGAGAAAACAGATCTTGCTGGTCATCTTATTATTCATAAACATTTTAGCCAGAAGCCAGGATACTGTATACAGAAACCAGAACACCAGCGTTGTTATCGATACAGCTCATCCAAGTACCCAACTAGTGGATGATAGTCCTGTCGGACTGGGAATATCGATTGAATATCTGCAGGATTTTGGAGAGCAACAGCGTCGGCTTATTTCGCCACCCACCATTATCAATGTAAAAAAACTAAAGGAGTATTTTACATTAAGGCTTATGTAAACAGTGATTACCTCAGTGTTATTGCTACCCGGATCAATAGCAGCAATAGCAAAAATTATAAGGCTTTTTATATGCCTTTCTGGCAGGATTCTTTTAGGAAAAGCTTAGCTCAACCAGATGATAAAAGCATACCTCTACCAGATAGCAAGTGGGCTCTTGAAATACCTTTCACCTTATATAAAGACCTTGCTTTTTTATTAAAGCCCAACATCAATGAGGGCAAGATTGACGGGAGTGACTATCTATTCTTCATTAAAGATGTAAAAACAGATCAAATTATATCCTCTCTGGTACTAGAGTTTGTTTACCCAAAACCAGAACCACAATTTCTCTCAACAGATGAAAATATCCTGAATGCTGGTGAGAACAATCCAAGTGGTACTATTTATTTCCCACTAAAAAATAATAAGGAACAGGTCAGCAAAACGAATCTGGTTGTATCAAAATTTAATGCCCAAACAAACTTGCCCGACCGGTTAGTATTGCCCCATAAGCACAACTCATTATTGCTCCAGTTTAAAACGCTAGCAATGAGGGCAATTAATCACCTTGAGTATAAATTTAAAACTGACAGTACCTGGAAATCATCGGCAAAAAGTGAACGTCCTTTCATAATTCTACGGGATATCAAACCAGGCAAGCATACGCTGCAGGTTCGCTATCCTGGCCAGGACAGTGGTGTTTTTGAATATGAATTTGAGGTCAGGCCTAGCTGGTACCAAACCACCTCGTTTAAAATACTCTTAGGCAGTTTTTTCACGGTCTTTTTTTTCGGCAGCATATTTATTGTCAAATATAGAAGGCAGCAACAGAAACTCAGGACAGAAAATGCCAATAGAAAACAATTACAAACCCAAATCGCTGCACTCCGTGCACAATTGAATCCACATTTTGTATTCAATGCATTGAACTCCATTCAGGGATTAGTAAACAAGAATGACAAGGAAGGAGCTAATCTGTATATCTCTAAATTTGGTTCGCTCATGAGAGACATCTTAGAGCAGAGAGACAAAACAACCCATGCTCTTGCACAGGAAATAAAGCAATTAGAATCCTATTTACAATTGGAACAACTTCGGTTTCAATTTAAATATAAGATTGATACTGAGGATTCTATTAACCTGGTTGAGACAGACTTCCCAAATCTGCTGCTCCAACCTTTTGTAGAAAATGCTATAAAACACGGCATTTCAGGAAAAAAAGAAAAAGACTGCATTCATATACGTTTTGAAAGAAATACAGACAACCTGAAAGTGATTATTCAGGATAATGGCAGCGGATTTAACCAGGCAGAACCATCGAATGGTTATGGGATAAGGCTAATAAAAGAAAGAATTGCAGTTTTGAACCAACTTTATAAGGACCAGCCAATCACTTATGAAATTCAATCTACACCAACTGCAGGAACAACCGTGACCCTTACATTTACTAAATGGCTGTAAAAAGATGAATAAAATACATTATCCGCATATGAATTTGAAAGCCATTATTATTGACGATGAAGAAAATAATATTGATAACCTACAAGTACTATTGAGCAAATACTGTCCTGAGGTAACTGTAGTAGCTACTGCTGGCAATGCAGAAGAAGGGCGACGTGTTATACAGCAATCAGAGCCGGATATTGTCTTTCTGGATATTCAGATGCCTGGCAGTTCTGGCTTTGACCTATTAAAATCTTTAGCCCACTACAATTTTGAGGTCATTTTTATAACTGCCTATGACCAGTATGATATTCAAGCTATAAAGTTTGCAGCCATAGATTATATTTTAAAGCCTGTAAACATAGAGGAACTTCAGGCTGCCGTTAAAAAGGCTGCCCAAAAAAGAATAGAGAAAAAGCAGAACCTGCAACTTGAAAATCTGCTCCAGTTACTGCAACAGCAATCTAAAGACAAACACCGCATCGCTTTGCCTTTAGCAAAAGAAACAAGATTTGTACAAATAGAAGATATTATCCGCTGTGAGTCTTCCAACAATTACACAACCTTTTATTTTATCAACAACGATAAACTGTTGGTTTCCAAGCCTATTTACGAGTATGAGGAAATTCTGACGAATTATCACTTCATCCGGTGTCATCAATCGCACCTGGTCAATAAAAAGTTCATCAAAAGCTGGATCAAAGAAGATGGAGGCTATTTATTGCTTGAAGACAAAACACTAATTCCTGTATCACGCCAGAAAAAGGAGTACATTAAAGAATTATTATTTCGATAATTTCAAACTCAAAATCTTACAACCTCGTCTTCAGTACCGGAATGATGTTGTCTTTCCAGCTTTTAAAATCGCCTTGCAGTATATGTTTTCTTGCTTCTTTCACCAGCCATAAGTAAAATGCCAGGTTTTGCAGTGAAGCAATGGTGAGCCCTAAGATCTCACCTGCTTTAAAGAGGTGCCGTACGTAAGCCTTGTTGTAATAATGACCGATCTCTGAATCCAAGCCTTCATCTATGGGTGAAAAGTCAGTCTCCCACTTTTTATTGTCAATGTTGATGATGCCTTTGGTAGTAAACAGCATGGCATTACGGCCATTGCGGGTGGGCATTACACAATCAAACATATCGATGCCCAGCCCAATACATTCCAGTATATTCCAGGGTGTGCCTACGCCCATCAGGTAGCGTGGTTTATTTTGAGGCAGGTTTTCGCAACACAACTGGCAGATCTCGTACATCACCGGCTCTGGTTCGCCAACGCTTAAACCGCCAATAGCATTACCAGTAGCCCCTTTGGAGGCTATGTATTCGCATGATTCCTTGCGCAGATCATGATATACAGCCCCTTGCACAATAGGAAACAGGTTTTGCGTATGTCCCCACTTATCAGGCGTAGCATTAAAATGCGTAAAGCACCGGTCAAGCCAGCGGTGGGTGAGCTTCATGGAGTCCAATGCATATTTGTAAGTACTGTTGGCAGGAGGACATTCATCAAAGGCCATCATGATATCGGCGCCGATGGTACGTTCAATGTCCATCACCTTTTCCGGTGTAAACAGGTGTTTGCTGCCGTCAATATGACTTTGAAACATCACACCTTCCTCATTGATCTTGCGGTTGGCAGCAAGGGAAAACACCTGGAAGCCGCCACTGTCGGTAAGGATAGGTTTGTCCCAGTTCATAAAACGGTGCAGTCCGCCAGCAGCCTGCATGGTATCCATGCCAGGACGCAGGTATAAATGGTAAGTATTGCCTAAGATAATCTGGGCCTGTACATCCTGCGTCAATTGGTGTTGCGACACTGCTTTCACACTCCCGATCGTACCTACCGGCATAAAAATAGGTGTTTCGATCACGCCATGGTCAGTTGTAATCTTTCCTGCACGGGCTGCACTCCCATTGTCTGTCTTTAATAACTCAAATGCTAAAGCTGGCATAGGGGGTGCAAGATACGAAGAGCGAGTATGAAGTACGAAGTTAGAGGTTAGAGGTACGAAATAAAAGAAACTCCACTACTTCGTACCTCTAACCTCGTACTTCTTACCTGAAATTACTTCGTACCTCGTTCGGCGTTTGAAGAAGGGTGTTTGGCGAACTTCTGGACTTGTAACTTTCTTCGCATTATCTTCGCCCTTATGACCGCCGTCCGTTGGGAGTATTTTATTTTTTATGCGTTTGCAGCTATAACGCTCATTCAGCTTTTTTATTACCTGTTTTTTTTTCGCCGCCTGGCCGTTTACCAACCAAAGCACAGACTGCATTCACAAACGCACGCAGTTTCTGTAATTATTTGCGCACGGGATGAGGATGAGAACCTTGCCCGCCACCTGCCGGGAGTTTTGTTACAGGAATATCCTACTACAAATGAAGTGATCGTCGTGAACGACAATTCTGTTGATGATACGAAATATTTGCTGGCTGACTTGCAAAAAACGTTCCGGAAAATGCAGGTCATCGAATTATCACAGGAAGCTAAGCTCATACAAGGGAAAAAATTTCCTTTATCAATGGGTATCAAGGAAGCAAAGCACGAAGTGATTTTGCTCACTGATGCAGACTGTGTACCGGCTTCAGATAAGTGGATGTATAAAATGCAGGATATGTTCACGCCTGGCATTGAATTGGTGCTGGGCTATGGTGCTTATCGCAAGTTGCCTGGCTTTTTGAATAAGTTGATCCGCTTTGAAACATTCCATACTGCCTTACAATATTTTAGTTATGCACTAGCCGGGAAGCCCTATATGGGCGTAGGAAGAAATCTGGCATACCGTAAAGGTCTTTTTTTCCGGAACAAAGGCTTTTCGTCGATTAACCATATTCCTAGTGGTGATGATGACCTATTTGTGAACAAGGTGGCCACCAAAGACAATACTGCCATTATGATCGACTCGGATTCTTTTACGCTCTCAACTCCAAAAACAACATGGAAGGACTGGGTGCGGCAAAAGTCCCGGCATTATACCACTGGTAAATACTATAAAACATCCCATAAATTCCTGTTAGGGCTTTATACTTTCTCGTTCTTCCTTGTTTATCCGCTTTTTGTATTGTCCCTGGTTTTCTTTGACTGGCGCTGGTCCTTGATTCCGCTTGTCTTACGTTTGCTGGTAGTGGGTATCATCTGGAAAAAAGCAATGAAGAAATTGGGAGAAGAAGATCTTTTCCGCTGGTTCTGGCTACTGGATATCTGGATGTTTTTTTACTATCTCATTTTTGTGCCTTCAATATGGAAAAGGCCGGCAAAAAGGTGGAAATAAATTATTGCTACATGGACATTCTACTAAAATATTTTTCTGATTTCACAGACAAGCAGTTGCAGCAATTTGCAGCACTGGAAGACTTATATAAAGACTGGAATGAAAAAATAAATGTGATCTCACGGAAGGACATTGATGGATTGTATGAAAAGCATGTGTTGCACTCACTGGCAATCGCAGCGGCTTTTGATTTTCCTGCAGGTATTGAGATCATTGATATTGGTACCGGGGGTGGCTTTCCGGGTATACCGCTGGCTATCTTTTTCCCGGAGATCAGATTTCATCTTGTAGACAGCATCGGCAAAAAATTGAAAGTTGTTGATACCATCGCAAATGCAATTGAATTAAAGAATGTAACTACGCAGCACATCCGCGCCGAAGAGATTAAAAACAGAAAATTTGATTTTGCAGTTTCCCGTGCAGTGGCGCCTTTAAAAGATCTATGGCGGTGGAGCAAACCATTGTTGAAGAATTCAAAGTTCAAAGTTCAGAGTTCAGAGTCAGGGGAAGAGTTTTATAAATCAGGATTGATTTGCCTGAAAGGCGGCGACCTTGCCCAGGAAATATCAGAAAGCAATACCCGCCCTAAAAGTATTGAGATCAGTCATTTGTTTAAAGAGGAGTATTTTAAGGATAAGTATTTGCTGTATGTATCCTGATACAAACCCACTCACACCCCCGGCCCCTACCACTTCAACTCCAACCTGTTATTCTTTCTGTCTACATCAGCCATGCGCTGAGATGGGTCAATTTCAACAGAAACAATATCTGTAAGGCGGTGAGTGGTTGATATTCGGTAGGTGGCATGGGTCCACTTCCACGCATCGTATGTTTTACGTGGTGCCTGACCTTCTTCGGCAGCTTTTGCACCAAACATTAAATACCTAGGAACATAATGCCATTCGCTGCTGCCATCTTTAAAAGTGAGTTTTACATCGATCGGCATAGGCGTAGGCGCAATGCGGCGCAGGCGGATATTGGTGGCACCGGAAGCTTCCCACAAACTGTCAATGCTATAATCAACGGTATTGGTAGTATTTACCCAATACTGTTTATACCAGTCCAGGATGATCCCGCTTTCTTTTTCTGCAATACGTAAAAAGTCGTTAGGGTTGGGGTGCTTGAATTTCCATTGACGGTAATATTCTAATAGTATTTTATCTCGCATCGGGGCTCCTACAATATAACCCAACTGCTCAAGAAAGATGGCTCCCTTGCGATAGGATGCAGTACCATAAGCGTAGTTGGTATTGAAATGATCCGCATGTGTGATCATAGGTTCTTCTTTTCCACTTCTTACTATATTAAAGTAGGCATCATATTCGGCGGCCATCAAATTTTGTTCGCCATTCATGAACTCCATAATCCTGTTCTCGGCATAAGTGGCAAAACCTTCATCCATCCAATGGTAAAGCGATTCGTTTGTGCCCAGCACACCCTGGTACCAGCTATGCATCAACTCATGGTAAATCACGGCATCGCCAGGACCACTGACCAATGTCGCCATTGGGTATTCCATGCCACCATCGCCTCCATGAATAAACGAATACTGCTGGTAAGGGTAAGCACCAAAGTTCTTTTCAATGAAAGGAAAAGCTTTTTCCATTTTTGGAATGATTGCCTCCCAATCGGCTTTTCGTTGTTGGTCAGTCTTATCATAGAGAACGTGGATGGTTGTCCTGTTGTTTATCTTTTTGGAAAGGTGAACAAAGTCTGGATCGGCAGCCCAGACAAAATCATGGACATTAGGTGCTATGAAATGCCAGCTTAGGTTGCTACCCGCCGGTCGAACTACTTTCACTCCTTTATCTTCATAACCATAGCCGATAGTATTGGGGTTTTTCAGATAGCCGGTGCCTCCAAGAATGTAGTTCTTGTCAATATTAATGGTGACATCAAAATCACCCCAAACACCATAAAACTCACGGCCTACATAAGGCGTAGGATGCCATCCTTCAACATCATACTCCACCATTTTTGGATACCACTGGCTCATGGAATAACGGACATTGGTTGTTGGATTGTCACGACCGCTGCGTCGTATTTGTAAAGGCACCTGCGCTTCCCATTCCATATCGAAGGTCACCTTGGATTTTGGCAGAATAGGTTTGTCAAGGTTTACTTCCAGAATGGTTTCATGCACTTGCATTTTTTGCGGACGGCCATTCATTTTTAGAGAAGCTATTTTCTGGTAACCGATCTCATCTTCTTTCAGGTTGGCTATACGGTCTCTGACCCTTGTGTCCCAGTCATGCACAATATTGCCATTCTTATCGCGGCCTAAAATAATGGTTCCTTGCCGTTGGCTGCGGGCATCCATCATACTGCCAGGCTGAAAAGCATTCCAGTAAAGGTGATAAAAAACCCGGTCCAGCGTATCGGGAGAATTGTTCCAGTATTCCAACTTTTGGGTTCCTTTATAGCGATTGGTTTGAACATTCATGTTGATGTTCATGGTATACTTAACCTTTTGCTGCCAGCGATCGGGCTGGGCAAAAAGATTCAGAGAAAGAAAAAGTGAAAAGAAAAAAAGTGACTGAGGACACAACGCTTTCTTCATCATATCAATGTTCTTTAATAAAGGGGTAAATATCCAAAATATGTATAAACGCGATTCTAAAGGATTTTACAAAAAATAAAAACCTATAAGGTTGCTGAAACCTGATAGGTTTTAAAAGTTAGGAACTAGCAATAAATATGATTGGGCCACTAAATAGTAATCAATTCTTCCATCAACCGGCCACTCTTATTAAAAAACAGGTATTTCTTTTGCAATTCGTTTTTTCCAACTTTCACGCGATATCTCTCCACGCCACCAGGACGGTACACGATCTTTGTTTCAGAAACCTCCCAGTCGGCATACTTGCTTTTGCTGAATCCATCTTTTACATCTTCAGGAAGCTGCTCAAAGCTCCACTCTTTTTCAGTTTCCTTCCAGCGACCTTTGTTGGTATAACTGGCTTTCATCTTTTCGCCCTTCTCGGTAAAATGTACCTGAACACTTACAATGTTGTCTTCATATTTTATACTATCGGCATCCGGATATTGTGAGTCGAATGCTTCTTTAACAGCCTCGGGCACTTCACGGATCTGCGCAAACGAAACAGAACTGAAAAGTAAAAGCAATAACAATGAGAAAAAAAGCTTGCGTATCATAAATTTAGTTTTGTGTAGAAATTACTTTTCTGATTTAAGATGATTACTCAATCATAAAAAATGCCATCAATAGCCAAGAAAACCATAAACTAAAAACTATAAATTCATTCTCTTCCCTGCACGACAATTACAATTTCACCTTTTACGGTTTTAGATGAAAAGTATGCTGCAACCTCCTTCAGTGAACCTCTTTTATTTTCTTCAAACATTTTTGTCAGCTCACGGCTTACGCAGCACTGCCTGTCCTCACCAAAATACTGTGCAAATTCTTCAAGCGTTTTTACCAACCTTACCGGCGACTCATAGAACACCATGGTGCGTTCTTCTTCGGCCAGTTGTTTCAATAACGTCTGGCGGCCTTTTTTTATTGGTAAAAACCCTTCAAATACAAAGCGGTTGATGGGTAGCCCGCTGTTTACCAGGGCAGGTACAAAAGCTGTGGCACCTGGAAGACACTCTACTTTTATATCATTCTTTACGCATTCCCTTACCAGCAAAAAAGCCGGATCAGAAATGCCCGGTGTGCCGGCGTCGGTAACAACAGCCATTTTTTTTCCAGCCAGCATTTGTTCTATAAGATGTTGCAAAACCTTATGCTCATTGTGCTGGTGGTAAGGAGTCAACGGCTTATTGATCTGATAATGCGTGAGTAACCTGGAAGTAGTCCGGGTATCTTCTGCCAAAACAACATCCACCTCTTGTAACACTTCCAGTGCCCGTAGGGTGATATCTTTTAAATTCCCGATAGGTGAAGGAACGAGGTAGAGCATAAGTATACTTTATACTTATTTTACTTATTCTGCGACAGATATTTCATAATATTCCATAACCGGGTTAGCGAGCAATTTTTTGCTGGCCTCTTCGGCTACTTTGCGGGCGTCATCTGCAGAAGCAGCTTCTACCTGAAGGGTAATGTTCTTTCCAATGCGTACGTCTTCAATGGCTTTCAAACCCAGATTGCCCAGTCCGCCCATTACAGCTTTTCCTTGTGGGTCTAATAATTCTTTCAACGGCATTACTTTAACCTGAACAGTAAACTTCATTTTTTTAAAATTTGGCGCAAACGTAAGAAACAATTGTTAATTAAAGCGCCATTCCATTACCGTGCGGTGCGATACCATTTGCCAGGTTCTCTGATCGGGCGCGTATATCCGTACATAACGCACTGCATACCTGTTGACTCCACCGGCAGCTTTCCTTTGCACGGTTAAAGTGCCTGTTACAATAGCCAGCTTTTGGTGCAGTTCCACTGCTGTTGAATCATGTGCTCTTGATATGTATTGCACGCTTGTATCGGCTACGGCTTTCAGCCAGGAAGTTTTATTATCTATATGGCCAGTGCCGTGTGTAAACACAAAATCTTCTGCATAGTGCTTTTGAAGGAACTTCAGATTTTTACGCACAACTGAGTGGTCAATCTGGCGGTTAATAGAGTCTAATTCATTTTTTATTACTTCCGGATCACGTTTGGACTGCGCTGACAGGCTACAACAATAAAAGAAAACCAGGAAAAAGAATGTGCTGCTTTTCACAAATACCAATTTTCCGGCAAGATAAACCGAATCCTGCAGCATAGTCATTATTCATCTATGAAGTCTGCCTCCACTGCTGCTCCGGAAATATGCGTATGGTTTTCACAAAGCGACTTAAGTAATATTTATTGAGCGGAGTAACGGCTACACCATACGCTTTGCCTGATGTAGAATGAATAAAACGAACGCTGTCCTTACCGGAAACGATAATGCCCATATGCCCCACCAACTCCTCTGTGCTGTCAGTTCCGGTAAATAAGATCAGGTCTCCCCTTCTTACGGAATCAATTGGAATTGCCCTGCCTACATCGGTAAAATCAATAGAAGAACGAGGAACAGCAATACCAAAGTGGTTAAATACATAAGTAATAAAGCCGGAGCAATCAAAGCCAACTTTTGGATCTGAAGATGCATATTGGTAAGGTATACCAATTAAGGTCTCAGCAAATCGAACCAGCTCTTCTGGGTGTACCTTTTTGGTATCAATAGTTTCTGAAAATGGAAGTGCAGCCGTATCCAGCATTCTTGTATTGGCTGCATCGATGCTGTCTTTTATCCGTGCAGAATCTATCTGTACAGCATCAGAATTGGTCTCTTTTTGCGTTTTCTTTTCCCTGCCTGCAATAAAATCGCAGGACATACACTGGTAAATGAGGATAAGAAAAATAGCACATCCTTTCATAACTCACTATTTCCCTCCTTGTCCATACAATTTTCACGCTAACTTTAGCCCCCAAACCTACTTTTTTTATGGACTATAGAATTGAAAAGGATACTATGGGGGAGGTGAAGGTTCCGGCAAATGCATATTATGGAGCACAAACCCAACGCAGTATCGAAAATTTTAAGATTGCCCAGGATATCAACCGCATGCCAAAGGAAATTATCAGGGCTTTTGCTTATTTGAAAAAAGCGGCGGCAATTACCAATTATGAAGCTGGAGTTTTACCGGAGGAAAAAAGTGAACTGATTGGAAAGGTATGTGATGAAATTCTTGAAGGAAAGCTGGATGAATATTTCCCACTCGTAGTTTGGCAAACAGGTAGCGGCACCCAAAGCAATATGAATGTAAATGAGGTAGTTGCCTATCGCGGCCATGTGCTGAATGGAGGTCAACTCACTGATGAAAAAAAGTTCCTGCATCCAAATGATGACGTGAATAAATCACAGTCCTCCAACGATACGTTTCCTACCGCTATGCACATCGCTGCTTAT
>CBKWHA010000190.1:0-11034 GCA_966674115.1 uncultured Chitinophagaceae bacterium | reverse complement strand
CTGTATTTCGGAGCTGAATTCACACTTGCCTATTCGAAGCAATTAGGTGGAGCCATAAAGCCCAATGAATATGCAGTTTGGGAAAAACAGCCTGCTGTAGCAGGCGCTAAATGCGAATTTGAACCTGGAGAAGTAGAACAAATAGAGCGAAATAATGAAGCTCCTGCCCGCCAACCTTCTTTACCAGCCTATCAATATTTTGAAGGGGCTGAACCCATTCCTTCGAAGAAGAAAAGTAATAAACCAGGCATGTTCGCAGTGCTCACCGGCCTGCTGTTATACTTTATCAATACATCAGCAAAGAAATGAAGCTGTCAGGGCAACTATAAACTATAAACTCCAAACTTCCTTACTTTTGCGCCCTATATGGCAACGGATACTAATAAATTTCAGGCGCTTATATCGCACGCAAAAGAATACGGTTTCATTTTCCCGTCAAGCGAGATCTATGACGGTTTAGGTGCTGTCTATGATTACGGCCAGTGGGGAAGCGAATTAAAAAAGAACATCAAGGATTATTGGTGGAAAAGAATGACCCAGATGTATGAGAATATCGTGGGTATTGATGCTGCCATCTTTATGCATCCAACCACCTGGAAAGCCAGCGGACACGTAGATAACTTCAGCGACCCTATGATCGACAACAAGGATAGCAATAAACGCTACCGCGTCGACCACCTGATCGAGGCTAAAGCCGATGAATTGGAAAAAGCCGGACATGCCGACCAGGCTGAGATCCTGCTGAAAGAAATGGATACGCTGTTGGCTGCTTCAGATTACGATGGCTTGAAGCGCTTGATTGAAACCTATAAAATCACCTGCTCCGTTAGTGGTACCTGCAATTGGACAGACGTGCGCCAGTTCAACCTGATGTTCTCCACCCAAATGGGCAGCGTGAGCGATGAAGCAAATGAAATTTACCTGAGGCCGGAAACAGCCCAGGGTATTTTTGTCAACTTTCTGAACGTTCAGAAAACAGGCAGAATGAAGATACCTTTTGGTATTGCACAAATAGGTAAGGCTTTCCGCAATGAGATCGTAGCCCGCCAGTTTATTTTCCGCATGCGCGAGTTCGAGCAAATGGAAATGCAGTTCTTCATCCGCCCTGGCACTCAGAAAGAGTGGTACGAATACTGGAAAGAAGAGCGCATGAAATGGCACCTGAGCCTGGGTATTCCGAAAGAGCGTTACCGTTTTCATGACCACGTAAAGCTGGCGCACTATGCTGATGCCGCCTGCGATATTGAATATGATTTCCCAATTGGCTTCAAAGAAGTGGAAGGTATCCACTCCCGTACTGATTTTGACCTGCGCAACCACCAGGAATACAGCAAAAAGAAAATGCAGTATTTCGACAGCGAGATCAACCAGAATTATATTCCTTATGTAATTGAAACCTCTATTGGTGTCGACAGGACTGTAATGATGATATTAAGCGAGGCTTATGAAGAGCAGGACCTCAGCACGCCGGAAAAGAAAGACAGCCGTGTATTACTGAAACTTCCTGCTAAATTAGCTCCTGTAAAATTGGCCATCCTTCCGCTGGTGAAGAAAGACGGGCTCCCGGAAATTGCGCGCAGCATTATGAATGAATGCAAGCCTCATTTCCGCTGTTTTTACGAAGAAAAAGATACCATTGGAAAGCGTTACCGTCGTATGGACGCTATCGGTACACCTTTCTGCATAACAGTGGATCACCAAACCAAAGAGGATAATACGGTAACCATCCGCTATCGCGATACAATGCAACAAGAGCGTGTGAACATTGCAGAAATCAAGAACATTGTCATGCAGCAGCTTTCTTAACAAATAATTTGAAACGCTGTTGCTTCCCTTGTTGTCATACAATCAAAACGTATCGTTTTATGAAGAAAATTTTCCTCTTTATTCTTTTAACTGCAACCATTTCCGCCCGTGCACAGCAAGAAACAAGTTCAACCGGCAGTACGCCAGGCCGAACTTCTTTCTTTGCTGAATTAGGTGGACCGGGTATTTTGTTCTCAGCCAATATTGATACTCGTTTCAAACCTAGTCATCTGGGCTGGGGTGGTAGGGTAGGGCTTGGTTTTGTTACCGCTGATGAATATAAGATAGACAGGAATGGCAATACTACCTGGGAGCCAGCGTCAGTGGTGACAGTGCCTGTGCAGGTAAACTATATATTTGGAAAGAGTTCATCTCCTCATACATTTGAAGCCGGTGCAGGCTTAACCTATGTGGGTAAAGAGCTGGAGATCCTGAACTTTTATGATGATAGAACATCAAAGCTCTTTGGTACCGCTTCGTTTATGTATCGCCGCCAGCCAGTCAATGGAGGTTTTACCTGGCGCATTGGTTTTACACCTCTGATTGCAAAGGGCTATATCCAGCCTTTAGGCTCTGTGAGCGTAGGTTATAATTTTTAAAGTTTCTTTTTGCCTATTGCTGATTGCCAATTGTTTATTTTCACCATCTTAAATCTGTTCGATTATCCATACAACTCCTGGTGTACCGCTTTTCTATCGTATCCTAATTTAAGTAATCGCTCTTTTGCTTCATTTATCATCTCTTTCCAACCACAGAGATAAAAAAGGGCAGGAGGTGGGCCGGGAGAGCCATTCATCTTTTCATGGATAAGATTCTCATAAATTGCGTGCACATAGCCGCAGCATCCGCTCCATTTTTCGCGGGAAAGGGTAGGGATGAAGTTAAAACGCTCCACTTCCTGTTCCAATCTCCGCATTTCTTCAAGGTATAAAAGATCATTTTTTGTGCGGGTGCCAAAAATAAGATAGATATTTTGGTGCGGTGTTCTATGGTTTTTAATATCATGAATCATGCTGCGGAAAGGAGCTATCCCCGTACCGGTGCAAATCAGGTAAATATCTTGTTCAATGACTTCAGGCAGCACAAAAACGCCTTGAGGGCCGCGCAATATCAATTCTGAACCTTCATGCACTTCTTGAAACAAGTAATGGGTGCCAGCACCACCCTCCAATAATACGATCAGCAGCTCAAATACATTGGTGCCATCCGGCCAGGAGGCAATGGAATAACTGCGCCAACGTTTATTGGGTTTTTCATGAATAGGGAGATCAAGGGTAACAAATTGCCCAGGTTGAAAATCAAAAGTGGAAAGTTCAGGTACTTGGATCCAGAATCTCTTGGTGTTGTGGGTTTCGTCCTCAATTCTGGTCACGACACCTTTGCGCCAGGGTTGAACAGCCATACAATCGTTTTGTACAAATTACAACTTTAGGAATGTAAAATCTAAAATGAAGAATATAAAATGGAAATTTTGGTAAGCCACTTGGCTTTTGGCTACTCACATTGAACTTCATTATTACTGCATTTTTCTCAATTACCTGCTAAAGTTTTAAAAAACAGGAAGAATATTGTATTTCAGTCTAATGATTGGCATAGTACTTGAAGCATTCTCTGAAACTTTTAAAAAACTAATTTAAATATTTTTTTGTCGGACGGTTTAGGCTAAAGGACCAGCATTCTTGCTGGTCTTTCTTTTTTAAAGTGCATAACATAATATAAGCAATTTTAAATAAAAAAATATCTTTATTTAAGATGAAATTTGATATATATTTAAGCTGAACATTTCCCTTCATATACCCCCTGAATACTTTTGGTGCTTTACTAGAAATCACACCTTAAATAATCTTTCAACCTCCTTACGTCACTATTAGATTTTCTGTAATTACTCCTACGAACAGACTATTTACACCTACGGAGAACATGCAATAGGTCTCGTGTATTTGCTTATGCTTTTAAGAACACGACTATGCAAGTTACCCTTTGTTCTCGTGCTCAATATATTTTCAAATTAGGCCATTCTCCACCTGAATGGACAAGTAGTTTAATTGTTCCCTCTTTAAAGGATATTTTATATCTACCTCTTTCACTTTATTAACCTTCTAAAAGCATTCATCTATGTTCAATATTACAATACAGGAAAATATTTTTTCTGTCAACAAGTGCTACCGCAGATATATGATACTTCTTTTGCTCCCAATGATTTCTATTGCACTAAATACCTATGGACAAGCTGTTTCAGCCGGAACAGCTCTTGTTGATCCCCCAACTGGTGGATTTCATATCGAAGGAGATCTAAAGGCGAATACACCTACAGCACATATAGGTGACTGGCTTCCTAATGCCGGAGGAACTGGCACCGCCGTATTAAACGCTTCTGGTGTTCCGGTAGTAGCTTCAACTACTTATCATCTCACAGATTTATATACAAGTGGTGATAACATTTTTAATGGGGGGTTGAAAAAAGATCATGACTTAAATACATATACCTGGAAGACAGGGAATCCAAGTCCCGCAAAATGTGATATCAATAATTTTTTGATGCATGTATCCGATGATGAAAGCGGGGATACTTGGATTACCTTGGGAGGTGACAGGGAAGCTACAAATGGAAACAGCTTTATCTCAATAGCGCTGTTGCAAAAGAAGCTTTTAAAAAATACAGATGGAACTTTTACCAGCGATGCTCCCAGTTCCACTGGCGGCCGCACGGTTGGTGATGTCCAGATTTCTGCCGAATTCACTGGTGGCGGCTCTAATCCTAATCTTTACCTGGAGGAGTGGAGAAATGTAGGTGGCGTTTATAAATGGGTTGCATTTTCAATTACTCCCATGCCTGCTTTTGGTGCTACAAACAGTGCAGCGATCACAGGTATGCCTTATGATATTTTTGGTGGTACTTCCTATACTATAAATTCCTTTATAGAAGTGTCATTTAATATATCTGCCATCTACAGGAATACCTCTACTCCTTGCGTGGGTTCTATTTCTACCATGTTTGTAATGACCAAATCATCCCAAGCTGTAAATGCTGATTTAGCTGATTTCGTCGAACCTCTTCAGATTGATTTGGATATCAATGTTGGAAAGCCAACTGCCTCCGGAGCCACTTATTGCATTGGACAAACAATCCAGAATCTGACCGTTTCTGGTGAAACAAATCCAACCTTCAAATGGTATAGTGATGCGAACCTAACCAATTTGTTATTTACAGGAAGTTCATTTGCCACAGGTGTTAGCAATGCTTCTGCATCAACAAATGATTATTATGTTACCCAAACATTAAAAGGTTGCGAAAGCCAGGCAACCAAGGTCACTTTGAAGGTTAATCCGAACCCGACTGCAAGCGCCGGAACAGCACCTGCCGCACAATGTCAAAATGTGGCGAATGGCAATACGTTCAATCTAAGTGGCTCTGGATCAAATGGTACGCCATCATGGGCTGTACAGACGAACGCCAACAACCTTACCGTTGAAATTACAAATGGAAACACCTTTGCACCATCTGTAAAAAGCAGCGGAGGTACTGGTAGCGTAACTTTGCGTCTAACCGTTACAAGCAATGCTACATCATCTTGTGGAACGGCTACAAGTGATGTAACAGTTACTGTTAAAGCGCAGGTAGCAGGTCCGCGCGCAGAAGTACTTCCGATTACTTGTACAGACAAGGGATTCCAACTGAAAATTTCAGATCCGGAAACCGGTACAAAGTATACTGTAACACAGCCATGTAGTGATTACAATGTTAATAAAACCCATAGCTCGGGAGATTTGATATTTGATGATTTGGTATTTGGTGCTGGGTCCAATGTCATCGCGGAAAAAAATGGTTGTCAATCAGCTCCTAACGAATGTATAGCTGTTTGTAATGGACTTACAAACACCTCAGAATCATTAAGTCAAATACAAAGTTCCGAATCTGATAATACACAAGCGGAGCCTGGAATCCAAAATATAGAAACAGTACGCGCCAGAATCGGATCACAACTAACTAAAGTGGCTGCAGTCCCTAATCCGTTTGATCGAAAAGTGAGATTCTCCTTGGAATCTGCTATTTCAGGACAAGGTTCTTTGGAAATATACAATATACTCGGTCAGAAAATAACAACTGTTTATCAGGGCTACATTGAAAAAGGAAGGATTAAAACAATTGAATATAACGTTCCTGATGCACAACGTGCAAACCTGATTTACATATTCAGGGTAGGTGATCAAAGAGTTACTGGCAAACTGGTAGGACTTAGATAAAGAAATGAACCTGCACTCCTAAAAGGAAAAGGATGCTCAAACGGGCATCCTTTTTTGCAATTAGTAAACTTCCAACTTCTATCATCCATCATCACATCTCAAGTACTTTATTCTCCGAAGTCTTCACACTTTGCTGTAATATACTTTCCAAAAGTCCTGAGGATTGGCCTTCCGGAGTAATTAATTCATGGAGGGTGATCTTATTAAGTAACTGGTCAACCGTATACTGTATCATCTGCCATAAAGAACGGGCAGAACAGTCAACCGAATTGGTGCACAACTTACCAAGTCCAACATGAAGATTACAGAATTTACTGTCAAATAAAGCACCACCCAGGGCTACTAACACTTGGTTAATGTTGATTTCTTTAGGTGGCCGGGCTAATACATAACCTCCCTTGGAGCCTGGAGTACTGTTGATAAAACCCTCCATACGTAAAATGCGGGTTAGTTTGGCCACATAATGACTGCTCAGTCTTTCTGCTTCACTCAACTGGGGAATGCTCATGCCATCTTTATCCTGGCAGCGTGCAATCCGGAGCAGTATCCTTAAGCCATATTCTTCCTGTGCGGTTATTTTCATGTGTTAATTATCTGTTTTCCTATATGGTGTATGGTGAAAAGCAATTTATATAATCCTGCAAGTCTGTGCTTATAAGAACCCCAATTCCAACTGTGCTGCTTCCGACATCATGCTCTTATTCCAGGGTGGATTCCAGGTCACAGCCACGTGTACATCATTTACGCCTTCTATTTCTCTAACTTTCTGATCCACTTCTACCGGGATTGTTTGTGCCGCAGGGCAGCTTGGTGCCGTCAGCGTCATAACGATCTGCACATTATTTATAGGCAAAATAGAAATTTCATAGATCAACCCCAGTTCGTAAATGCTTACCGGGATCTCCGGATCATAGATCGTTTGCAATTTCTCTATTACTTTTTCCTTTAATTCTTCATTATTCATTGTACACAAAAATTATTGTAAATAATCCTATATACTCACTCATCACTCATTACTGATCACTCATCACTCATCTCTCAAGCCGCCGCGTTCTTCACCTTATACGCCAGCGCATAATTCTTCATCTGCTTTACCATTGCCAGCAAACCATTAGAGCGCGTTTGCGCCAGGTGAGAGGTCATACCGATCTTGTTGATAAAATCCAGCTTTGCACTGATGATCTCGTCAGGCGTATGGCCAGACAGAACCCTGATCAGCATGCTGATCAATCCCTTCACGATCACGGCATCACTTTCCGCTTTGAAGTGAACCTTTCCATCCTCATAATCAGCAACTAGCCAAACAGTGGACTGACAACCTCTTACTTTGTTTTCATCTTTTTTATATTGATCTTCCAGTGGCGGCAGTCTCTTCCCCAGGTCGATAATGTATTCATATTTATCGTCCCAGGTATCAAACAGAGAGAATTCTTCTACAATTTCGTTTTCTATTTCTTGTATCGGCTTTGAATTGTTCATTAAGCTAATAATTTAATGGCTTTTTGCAGGCCCGCTACCAATTCATCAATTTCTTCTTTCGTGTTGTACAAAGCAAAGGAGGCCCTGGTTGTGCCGGGTATGCCAAAGCGGTCCATCAAGGGTTGTGCGCAGTGGTGTCCGGTACGTACGGCTATGCCACGGTTGTCAAGTAAAATGCCAAGGTCTTGCGGGTGTACATTTTCTACCACGAAAGACAACACACTGATTTTTTCTTTAGCCCTTCCAATGATCCTGATGCCATCTATGGCATCCAGTTGCTCTGTAGCATAAGTCAACAGCTCATTTTCATGCTGCCTGATGCTTTCTTTACCCAGTCCTTCTGTAAATTCAAATGCAGCCTTTAATGCAATAGCATCTGCAACATTGGGCGTACCGGCTTCAAACTTATAAGGCAGATCATTGTACGAAAATGCTTGGAACGACACTTCCTTGATCATTTCTCCGCCGCCATGAAAAGGAGGCATGCTCATGAGCAGTTCCTTTTTACCATACAAGGCACCGATACCTGTAGGTCCATACAGTTTATGTCCGGAGAAAGCAAAAAAGTCGCAATCCAGGTCTTGTACATCTATATCCAGGTGCACCGTTGATTGAGCGCCATCTAGCAAAACAACGGCACCGGCTTTGTGTGCTAGGCTGATGATTTCTTTTACAGGATTAATTGTTCCCAATGCATTGGATACATGAACAATGGAAACCAGTTTGGTTCGCGCCGTGATTAGCTTTTCATATTCATCCATCAGCAACTCCCCATCATCATTGATAGGGATCACTTTTAATACAGCACCCTTTTCTTCACAAAGCATAAGCCAGGGAACAATGTTGGAATGGTGTTCCATGGATGATACTATGATCTCATCTCCAGCCTTTATGTTTTGCCTGCCCCAGGTATATGCTACCAGGTTAATACCTTCTGTAGTGCCTTTCGTAAAAATGATCTCCTCTCTTGATGAAGCATTCAAAAACCGTTGGATGGCATCGCGGGTGTTTTCAAAAGCAGCAGTAGCTTCTTCTGCCAGCGTGTGTATGCCACGGTGTATATTGGCATTATAGTCTGTATAATAACGTACCAACGCATCCAATACCACCTGCGGTTTTTGCGAAGTAGCTGCATTATCAAGATAGATCAATTTTTTGCCTTTTACTTCCCTGGATAAAACAGGGAACTGCCGGCGAACGGCGGCTACATCATATGTTTGTTGTATGGGGGCAGTTTGTATCATCTTATTAGTTTTTATATTCCGATCATTTATGCCATCTCGTATCCCAGCCTTTCCGATATCAACTCATCTACGTAATTCCTGATCGCAGGCAGGTTGATGTGTTCCAATACGTCATCCGCGAACGCGTGCAGCATCAGTGAGCGGGCTGTCTTTTCGCTGATGCCTCTCGAGCGCAGGTAGAACATCGCTTCCTGATCGAGGCTACCAACGGTACAGCCATGTGAACATTTTACATCATCAGCAAAAATTTCAAGCTGTGGTTTGGCATTGATGCTTGCAGAATCAGAAAGCAATACGTTCTTATTCGACTGGTAGGCATTGGTCTTTTGTGCATCAGGCTCAACGAAGATCTTTCCGTTGAAAACGCCTGTGGCGTGGTCATCCATAATACCTTTGTACAACTCATTACTAAAGCAGTGTGGTTTTACATTATCTACTACAGTATGGTTGTCAACATGGGTGTTGCCTTTCATCAGGTACAAGCCATATAAATGCGATTCACAATGCTCAGCGTCTAATACCACATTCAGATTGTTGCGTACAATGCCGCCATCAAGAGATATCGTAACTGTATGCGTATAGCTTTTGCCAATCTGCCTGATATGCGTAGTGCTCACCTGGCTGTGACCTGCATCGTTTTGTATTTTGTAATACTCTGCGTGCGCATCTCTTTCTACAACCATTTCCAGTATCTGGTTGGTAAAGCTTTCCTGCTCACCCATGGTTGCAAAAGTTTCCACGAGCTTCATCTGCGCGTTCTCGCCAACATAGATCAGGCTGCGTGGTTGTGATAAGATAGGGGCAAAACGTGCATCTGTAACATTATAGATGTAAACAGGATGCTCAACGATCTTTCCTTTTTTGACATGGATAAAAACGCCACCATGTACAAACGCCGTGTTCAATGCATTGATACCATCTTTCAGGTAGCGGCTGCTATGACCAAGGTGTGTGGAAACAATTTCTTTATATTCATTCGATGCAGCTTCTTCCAAAGGCAATACAGTAAGGTCTTTGGAGAAGATCTTCGAAAGCTGGAAAGAAAAAATACCATTCACGAAAACCAATTCATTGGCTTCTTCATATCCAGGCAGACGAACGGCATCTACTTCTGCAACAGTTACAGAAGCGTCGGCTACAAAAGGCACCTGAAATTCTTTATTGAAGATGCTGCCGATGCGAGTATATTTCCATTCTTCATGCTTTACGCCGGGGATGCCCATCTTGCTGAAAGCATTGAACGCATTTTGACGAACGGTACCCAGGCTGCCATTGGCATCAGTCTGTTGCAACTGGTCGAAATATTCTTTGAAAACTTCTAAAGTCATGTTCTTAATTTGATAATTTACACATTACGCCTCTTCAACCGCATCTACTTCACTCTTAATAAAATCATATCCTCTTTCTTCCAGCTCCAGGGCCAATTCTTTAGTGCCTGATTTTACAATGCGGCCATTATATAATACGTGCACAAAATCTGGAACTATATAATCCAACAGACGTTGGTAGTGTGTTACTACTAACACTGCATTGTCTTTTGAACGCAGTTTGTTTACACCATTGGCAACAATACGGATGGCGTCAATGTCCAGACCAGAGTCAGTTTCATCCAGGATAGCCAGCTTGGGTTCCAGCATCGCCATTTGGAAGATTTCATTCCTTTTCTTCTCACCACCGGAAAAGCCTTCGTTCAAAGGGCGGCTCAATAATGACTGGTCCATTTCCATCATGGCCATTTTTTCTTTCATCAGGCGCAGGAAAGCTACAGCATCCAGCGGCTCCTGTCCACGGTACTTGCGTACTTCGTTTACAGCAGTTTTAATAAAGTTGGTAGTGCTCAGACCTGGAATTTCTACCGGGTACTGAAAAGCCAGGAATAAACCTTCACCGGCTCTTTCTTCGGGTGATAAATCCAACAGGTCTTTGCCATCAAAATCAACTGAACCTTCTAGTACTTCATAATCTTCTCTTCCTGCCAATACAGATGCCAGGGTACTTTTACCCGAACCGTTAGGTCCCATAATAGCATGTACTTCGCCTGGTTTTATTTCAAGGTTAATGCCTTTTAAGATCTTTTTTTCTTCAATGCCTGCATGCAGGTTTCTGATTGATAACATGTTTATTGTTGATTATTGATTTTTAAATTGTGAATAGTGAATGGTCAATATTTGCCAATTGCCAATTGCTTATTGCCTATTATCCAACACTTCCCTCCAGGCTTATTGCCAGCAGTTTTTGTGCTTCCACCGCAAATTCCATG
>CBKWHA010000189.1:0-11037 GCA_966674115.1 uncultured Chitinophagaceae bacterium | reverse complement strand
TTAGATGCACCTGTGCACGAAGCTGAAGATGTGGCTATGGGCGACTTGTTGGAAGGCAGTGATGATACCGATGATGATGTAATGAAAGATTCGCTGAGAGCTGAAATTCGCCGGGTACTAAAATCATTAAGTCCAAGAGAAGCGGAGATTGTAAATGCTTATTTTGGTCTGGATGGTGAAAATGGTACTACTATAGAACAAATTGGTCAAAAATATGATTTGACTAAAGAGAGAATCCGTCAGATAAAAGAAAGGGCAATCAAGCGCTTACAAAAAGCCCGCTATAGCAATGCTCTGAAAGCTTATTTAGGATAAGCTGGTAATGATACTGAACAATTGAAAATGCCCGGCTGTTAGGCCGGGCATTTTTATTATCCTTCTTGAATTAATTTCGTATTTCATATAATCCTCCATTGTTATAATGAAATCCTGGCTTTTCATATTAATGTTTGTTGTATTGTGTGGTTGTGAAAAGGTGATCACTTTCGATTTGCAAGAGCCGGAACCTAAACTGGTAGTAGAAGCAACAATAGAAAACGACGGGGCACCTTTAGTCATTTTAACCCGGTCGACCGATTATTTCTCCAGTATCAGCCCGGAAATTCTTGCTTCCAGCTTTGTACATGGGGCCAATATCACCGTTTCCAATGGATCTAAAACGCATCAGCTCAAAGAGTATTCAAGGCCTTTGGGAAACGGATATGTATTTTTTTATTATTCTATTGATTCCTCAAATTTACAAACCGCATTTGTTGGACAATTGAACACACAATATTCGTTACACATTCTTCATGAGCAGAAGGAGTATACAGCAACAACCACAATTCCCGGAATCACTAAAAAGATTGACTCCATTTGGTGGAAACCCGCACCTCGTTCTGCCGATAGCGCTAAAGCGGTAATTATGGTAAAGGCTACAGATCCAGCGGGTTTTGGAGATTATATCCGCTATTTTACCAAGCGTAACAGTGAGCCTTATTTACCACCCTTCAATTCAGTATTTGATGACCATATCATTGATGGAACTACTTATGAGCTACCGCTTGAACCAGGCATTGACCGCAATGGCGAACGTGAGGAGGATGAACTAGCCTTTTTTAACCGCGGGGATACTGTGACATTTAAAATTAGCAATATTGACAAAGCAACTTTTGAGTTCTGGCGCACCATAGAATACACTTATGCTTCTATCGGCAATCCTTTTTCTTCACCGGTAAAGGTTTTAAGTAATATCAGTAATGGCGCACTAGGCTATTTTGGCGGCTATGCTTCACAGTATCACCTGATCATCATACCCAAATAATAAGTTAGCTTACATTTACCTAATTTCGCAGCCTTAAGAAAGCAATAAAGAATGGATAATACTTCAACAGAAAGAGTAAACTGTTTAATTATAGGATCCGGGCCGGCTGGCTATACTGCTGCTATATATGCCGCAAGGGCCAATCTGAAACCTGTTTTATATCAAGGAATTCAGCCTGGTGGTCAACTGACCATTACTACCGAAGTAGAAAATTACCCTGGGTTCCCGGAGGGTATTCAGGGGCCGGAGATGATGATTCAATTCGAAAAGCAAGCCATGCGCATGGGTGCTGATATTCGCTATGGTTTGGCTACCAAAGTGGACTTTTCTGCTCAACCATATAAAGTATGGATCGATGATGAAAAGATAATAGAAGCTTACTCAGTAATTATATCAACAGGAGCTTCAGCAAAGTGGTTGAATATAGAAAGCGAGCAACGTTTGAATGGTTATGGTGTGAGCGCCTGCGCTGTTTGTGATGGCTTCTTTTTCCGTGGCAAAGAAGTAGCCATTGTTGGTGCTGGTGACACCGCTGCAGAAGAAGCTTTATATCTTTCCAAATTGTGTAGTACAGTACATATGATCGTTCGCCGTGATGAAATGCGTGCCAGTAAGATCATGCAGGAGCGGGTAAAGAACACTGTAAATATTAAAATTTACTGGAATTCAGAGACCGAAGAAATACTAGGAGAAAAATCTGTGGATGGTGTCCGGATCAAGAATAAATTAACCGGGGAGCATGCCACTATTCCGATCAAGGGCTTTTTTGTTGCTATTGGTCATAAGCCTAATTCTGATATTTTCCAGGGTTGGCTGGATATGGATGAAGCTGGTTATATTAAAACCATTCCAGGAACATCCAAAACAAACATCGAAGGTGTTTTTGCCAGCGGTGATGTTCAGGATAAAATTTACAGGCAGGCTGTTACTGCAGCCGGCAGTGGTTGTATGGCAGCATTAGATGCTGAGCGATATCTCTCTCATAAAGGCTATCATTAAAAATGTTTATTAGCAGTGGCTATGGCAGGATGGATGACTGTTGAATTGAAAGGTTTGCGTTTTTTCGCGGAGCACGGCATGTATGCCGAAGAGAAGAAAGTTGGCAATGAGTTTGAAGTGGATTTGTCAGTTATTTATAAAGCACCAAAGAAAACAATAACATCGATAGAAGATACAGTGAACTATGTGGAAATTTACCGCATCATCGAAGAAGAGTTCAAAGAGCACAAGCTTCTTCTTGAAACTTGTGCCATGCTTATATGTGAAAAGGTGCAGTCAATTTTTCCTGGTATCAGGAACGTTTCTATTTCCATCAAAAAAATAAATCCACCTATAACGAATTTTACCGGATATGTAGGTGTTACTTATTCTAAAGATTTTAAATAGCAGCTATGAAAGATGCTTCTAAATTCTCTTCAACTTCCACCGTCCGCTCTTGATATACATAAATGATAAAGCCAGCATGCAGCTCCAGTATAATAATTCGGAGGCCCAGCCCCAAAAAATGGAAAGCTTCTGCACTTCAAGCACAATATATATGTATATGCAGTAGAGTATAATTGCCAGTAATTCAATTAAGAAAGTTACCCTGCTGTTTCCGGTGCCTGTAACTGCATTTAGCCAAATACTTGAAACGGACATCAGGATCATTACTGTTGCCACCAGCCGTAGCACTGGAGTGCCAACGCGGATAAATTCTTCGTCTTGTCCATAGATAGAGAGATAAGTTCCTGGAAAAAAATTGAGCAACAAGGCTATGATTATAGCAAAACTTATACTAAGCAATGCAATTTTGTTGATTAAAGGGATTACCAGTTCTTTTTTACCCTGACCGATCACATTGCTTACCATGCTATTGGTAGTTGAACCAAAAGCCCAGATAAAAACACCAAAAAAGCCAAAAATATTTCTCATTGTATTTGAAACAGCCAAATTGGTAGCGCCATGATGTTCAATTAATATATAGAAGAATACCCAGCTAATGATACTGATTGCATGTTGGAAAACCAGCGGACCAGAAATATCCGCGATCAGTTTCGCCTGAGGACCATCCCATTTTATATTTCGGAACAATGCGAATTGTTTTCCTATACCTTTTGCATGTATCACTAGAAAGATTACGAACATGCCTGAAAACTCAGCTATTACAGAGGCATAGGCAGCACCATTAAAGCCAAGAGCAGGAAGACCCAGTTTACCAAATATTAGTGTATAGTCGAAGAAAACATTAGCAGCCGCTTCTGCTAATGTGCCGGCAACCAGATACCTGCTTTGATTGGTGCCAACGAGCAAGGCATTGCGCATCTGGTAAATATATAAGAATGGCAATCCCCAGATGCGTATATGCAAGAAACTAATGGCCATATTGAAGGTTTCCTTCGAATGGATTGAGCTTCTTAAGATTACAGGAGCCAGGAAATAGGTGATTAGTATGCCAGTAGCTGCAATTAGCATGGAAACAAGCACTCCCTGGTTGAAGATCTTTCCAATTTCGTCGGGCCTGTTTTCACCAGCCCTGCGGGAAATCAGGGCTTGAAGACCATTATTGAGACCATAACCTATACTGGCAAACACCAGGTAATAAACGCCTGTAATGCTTGCGGCTGCCAATGCCTGTTCGCTTAAATGCCCCAGGAAAACATTATTTACAATAAAGTTAAACTGTGGCACCATCAATGCCAGGCTAATCGGTAATGCAATTTTTAGAATCTGTTTATGGGTAACATCCACCTGAAGCTTATCCACCATAATATGTAAATACAAGCTGCGAAGTTAGAAGCAGGAATGGAAAGAGTTCGTATTTTGCGACTTATAAATCCATTGAGTTGCAAACATTTTTTGATATAGGAAGCTATAAGGTTTTAAATAAGGAAGAGACTGTATTGCTTTGGGAAATCGGAAGCAATTACAGCCTGTTTTCACTTTGGACGGAGGATGTGAAAGCCTGCCGGCATGTTCAAGTCAATATGTTTGAAGAACTTGAAATGGAAGATAGTTTAGCCAAAATCCTGGCTCCTTATAGAGAGGGGCATTTGAAATACAAAAAAGTAGTCATCTGTTCTGCTTTTCCGGAGGCACTCCTGGTACCTCGTAAATATTTTGCCCAGGACAGCAATTTGCTGCAACTGATATATGGTGTGCAAACCAACAGACAATTCTACGACTTTGCGGGTCAATGGCAATTGGTGAATTTTTATTCCTTACCTGAGGCTGTCTTACAATTTTTAATCGATCAATTTCCGTTTGCTTCATTTCGCCATGTTTATACCCCTTCCTTAAAGATGCCAAAAGATGCAGCTACTGAACAAATCAGTGCTCATTTTGCCAATAAACAGTTTAGGGTAATGGTAAAAAAAGATAATCAGCTATTGTTGATGCAGACTTATACTTTCTCAGCACCTATGGATATAATATATTACCTGCTCAAAATATGTAACGAATTCGGGATGTCTCAGGAATCAACACAGCTTACCCTTTCCGGTTTTATCGAACATGATTCGACACTATATAAAGAAATATATCAATACTTTTTACATGTTGCTTTTGCTCAGCATGTTGAAATAGAAATGCCAGAACATCATTATCCACAGCATTTCTTTACTTCAATTCACAATCTTGCAGCATGCGTATCATAAGTGGTTACCTTGGTGGTAGACGGATCAAACCGCCGGCTAAGATGCCTTTTACACGTCCGACAACTGATATAGCCAAAGAAGGCTTATTCAATATTTTGCAAAACAGCCTTGATTTTGAAGATTTAAAAACACTGGATCTTTTTGGAGGAACCGGCAGCATAAGCTACGAACTGGCATCCCGTGGCGCTCATGATCTAACGATCGTTGAAAAAGACCCACAAATGTTTGCTTTTATAAAGAAGAATGCCGAAGATCTAAAGCTTGAAAATTTTAAGGTGATCAAATCGGAGGTGTTCAAGTTTATTGAAACCTGTAAGGAGCAGTTTGATTTTATATTCGCAGGGCCTCCCTATGCATTAACGACCATTGATGAACTGCCGAAGTTGATTTTTGAAAAAGACTTACTAAAGCCTGGTGGCTTGTTCATACTGGAACATACACCCCGCAATGACTATAAGGATTTTCCTCATTTCAAAATGGCTCGTAATTATGGTACGACCATTTTTTCTTTCTTTTCTAAAAGTAAAGATGGAGGAGGCGATGCTCAAAAGTGAAGCCCGAAAATTATTTCGTGAAAGAAGAAAGCAGTTAAAATCTGCTGAACAAACGAAGCTGGATGACTTATTATTGATCCAATTTCAAAAGCTTGACCTACCCTTTCTTACCTATGCCCTTAGTTTTTTCCCAATTGAAGAGTATAAAGAGATCAATACTTTTATTTTTACCGCTTATTTAGCGTTTAGAAATCCTGGCTTGCATGTGGCCTATCCCAAAACGAACTTTTCTAACGAGAATATGCAAGCGATACTAGATAAAAGCGAAAATTTTGTGCGCAATGCATATAATATTTATGAACCAGCTTCAGGAGAAGAAATAGAACCGCAACTACTTGATCTGGTGCTTGTACCGCTTTTGGCATGTGACAAACAAGGCAATAGGGTAGGATATGGAAAGGGCTTCTATGACCGTTTTCTGAAACTGTGCCGTCCGGATTGTTTAAAAGTTGGGCTCTCTTACTTTGATCTTGTTCCCGACATAACAGATGCGAATGAATTTGATGTACCTTTAAATCTGTGTATCACACCGCAAAAGGCCTATGTTTTCTAATTGGTTTTTAAAGTCGTTTCGTATTTTATTGATTCCTTTTGCTTTTTTGTATGGGTTTGTCATCATCATTCGCAATTGGCTATACAATCAGAATATTTCCCGCTCAACATCCTTTGCTTTACCTATTATTTGCGTAGGAAACCTCTCCGTTGGCGGAACCGGTAAGTCTCCGATGGTTGAATTGCTGGTCAGAAAGCTAAAAAATTGTTTTAAAGTGGCCACATTGAGCCGGGGATATAAAAGAAAGACCAAAGGGTATGTATTGGCTTCAGAAAAGACCACTTCAATTGAAATAGGTGATGAACCTATGCAGTTCCATCGTAAATTTCCTGATATACCTGTTGCTGTTGGAGAAGAGCGTATAGTAGCCATTCCTCAATTACTACATGACCGGCCAGAAACTGAGGTGGTCATTCTGGATGATGCCTTTCAGCATCGTGCGATCAAAGCTGGATTGAATATTTTACTTTCAGATTATAATAATCTGTTTACCCGTGACTTTTATATGCCAACTGGCGATCTTCGTGACAGTCGTAGCAGTTATAAGCGAGCAGATATAATTGTTGTGACTAAGTGTCCTTCTGATTTACCTGAAGAGGAAAAGAATGCAATAGTAGCTGAGATAGAACCCTTTCCACACCAGCAAATTTATTTTGCCACCATAGCCTATGGTAAGCCATATCATATCATAAATGGCAATGAATATACTTTCACGGAACAAACTGAAGTATTACTGGTTACAGGTATTGCCAATCCAAAACCGCTGAAAAAGTACCTTGAAGAATACAGTCAAACTTATTTCCTGATGCAATACGGCGATCATCATATTTTTACCATTGATGATTTCAAAGAGATAACCGACCGTTTTGAACATATTAAATCTGAAAGTAAGATCATTATAACTACAGAAAAAGATGCAACAAGGCTGCTTAAGTTCTCTAATGAGATCGATGGCATGCCTTTTTATGTATTACCTGTTGAGCATAGCTTTTTGTTCGGTCAGGAAGAGGAATTTACCAGGAGTATCATCACATTCATTGAACAATTCGAAAAACCAATTAAACCATAATGGGCCGGAAACATTCATCAAAAAAGACGCATAGGAAAAAACACCCGGAAGTAGAATCGTATGTAGGAACTATGGAGTTAACCCGTTCAGGAATGGGTTTTGTAATTGTAGATGGACTGGAATCAGATGTTCTGGTTCGGCCTTCTGACTTTAATACGGCACTCCATGGCGATAAGGTACGGGTAAAGCTTCAGGCCAGGAGAGAAGGAAAGCGTTTACAGGGAGCTATAGCTGAAGTGTTGGAGCGGAAACAGACCGACTTTATCGGCAAGTTGGAAATGAATAAAGGATACGCTTTTTTTATTGCAGACTCCGATAAAAAAATGCCGGATTTTTTCATACCTCAAACAAAGTTCAATGGAGCTGGAGAAGGTGATAGGGTAGTAGTTCGGCTAACAAAGTGGGATAATGACCCTGGCAAGCGACCTGAAGGAGAAGTAATTACTGTTTTGAACGAGCGGCCCAATGAAATTGCAATGAAGGAATTGCTGCTGGAAAATGGTTTTCCTTTAGAGTTTCCGGAAGAAGCAATGGAAGAAGCAGCCCGTATCCCGGATGCTATTCCCCAGTCGGAAATAGATAAACGGCATGACATGCGGAATGTGCTCACTTTTACCATTGACCCATTTGATGCCAAAGACTTTGATGATGCTTTATCTATAAGGGTTTTGAAAAACGGGAATTATGAAATAGGCGTTCATATTGCTGATGTAAGTTATTATGTGGAACCAGGAACCGCATTGGATGAAGCCGCCTATGCGAAAGCTACTTCCGTTTACCTGCCAGACAGGGTGAATCCAATGCTACCTGAACATATTTCTAATGTTTTGTGTTCTCTCCGGCCTCACGAAGACAAGTTAACATTTTCAGCAATTTTCCAAATGACCCCCAAGGGAACAGTGAAGCAGTATTGGTTGGGCAGAACAGTGATTCACTCTGACCACCGCTTTACTTATGAAGAGGTGCAGGAAATCATAGAAAATCAGGAAGGGCTGTACATGGATGAAATTATCATTCTAAACAATATTGCCCAACGATTGCGTAAGAAACGTATGGCCAATGGTGCCATTAACTTTTCATCCCAGGAGATCAGGTTTAAACTGGATGAGGAAGCAAAGCCAATCGGAGTTATTATAAAAGAAAGCAAAGAAGCCCACCAGCTCATTGAAGAATTTATGTTGCTGGCTAACAGGATAGTGGCAGAAAAGGTGTCAAAGGTTAAAGTTGATAAAAAGCCGATTCCCTTTCCCTACCGCACCCACGATCTGCCAGATGAAACAAAACTGCTTCCTTTCATGGCATTTGCCCGCAAATTTGGCCATAAGTTTGATACGAGCAGTCCGGAAAGTATCGCAGCTTCTTTCAATACAATGATTGAAGATGTGGCTGGGAAACCAGAAGAACATGTGCTTTCGCAATTAGGCATTCGTACTATGGCCAAAGCTGCATATACCACAGAGAATATCGGCCATTATGGTTTGGGCTTTGATAATTATTGCCATTTCACTTCCCCGATACGTCGTTATCCGGATGTTTTAGCCCACCGCATTTTGCAGCAAGTGCTTGATAATAAAATAAAACCAGATAAAAAACTGGAGCAAAAGTGTAAACATTGCAGTGAACGGGAAAGAGCCGCACTGGAAACAGAAAGAGCTGCCAACAAATACAAGCAGGTGGAATATATGCAGGAATTCCTTGGCGAAGAGTTTGAAGGTGTCATAAGCGGCGTTGCGCCTTTTGGATTCTGGGTGGAAACAGTGGAACATAAATGTGAAGGACTTGTAAGCCTGAATAGCCTGCTTGATTATGATGAATTCCATTTGATAGAATCGGATTATATGCTTCACGGAGCGAGAAGTGGCCGTATGTTCCGCATGGGCGATAAAGTGCGTATTAAAGTGGTTGCCGCTAATTTGACTAAGCGCCAGTTAGACTATGAATGGGTGTTATCAACTGCCGAAACACCAGCCGAACCTGTTAAACCTTTAAAAGCAGGGAAGCTGAAAACCAAACAAAAAGCCGCCAAGCCAAAAACAAAAAAGAAAAAGAAAGAAGAGGAATAATTTACAATTTAACGTTCGAACCAAACATTTACTAATGCACACTTTCGAAGAACTATCAGCGCAGTTTTCTGAAAAATTCAATACTGAACATTTCCCCCAAGAGCCAGCATCATTATATGAACCTAACCGGTATTTTCTAGGAATGGGTGGCAAAAGAGTGCGCCCGGTACTTTGTCTTATGGCCAACGAATTGTTTGACGAAATCGTACCCGATGCATGGAATGTAGCAACTGCTATAGAGCTATTTCACAATTTTACACTTATTCATGATGATATTATGGATCAGGCGCCATTAAGAAGGGGCTTGGACACTGTGCACCAAAAATTTGGTTTGAACACGGCGCTGCTGGCTGGTGATGTCATGCTTGTCGCCGCTTATGAATATCTTAGTAAGGTTTCCGTTTCGCACATTGTCCGTATCATGCGCTTATTCAATAAAACTGCACGTGAAGTTTGTGAAGGACAGCAACTGGATATGGATTTTGAGAGAAAAGATGGAGTAGACTTTGACGCTTATCTGCATATGATCAACCTGAAAACATCAGTATTGCTGGCCTCCAGCTTGCAGATGGGAGCGCTTTTAGGCGGCACCGGTGTTCGGAACCAGCAAATCATATATGAGTTCGGTCGCAAGCTGGGTCTCGCTTTCCAGGTGCAGGATGATTTTCTGGATGCTTTTGGTGATCCTGATAAATTTGGTAAGCAGGTAGGAGGTGATATCAAGTCCAATAAAAAAACCTTTCTTCTGATTCATGCCTTACAAGTTGCTAATGAAAGCCAAAAGAAAAGGTTGAATGAATTATATGCATCAAACACTGAAAACAAAGTGGAAGAGGTGCTCTCGATTTTTAAAGACTGCAAAGTTGATCAATGGGCAAAAGAGCTAAAGGAAAAATATATGGAAGAAGCCTTTCAGCATCTTGATGATATTGCCGTTGTATCTAAAAGAAAAGAACCATTAAAAGAGCTGGCATTATATCTCCTCCAAAGGGAATTCTGATAGAAAGCACAATTGAATTATTTTATTTTGGCTTATTAAATCAATTTTAATGGTAAATGCTCTGTTCAGGCGTAAGTCATTAACAAAAATTTTGTCAGATTCGGATGCCTCAGGAGATATACATCTACCTGGATTAAAAAGGGTGTTGAGCGTTAGAGACCTTACTTTCTTTGGTATTGCAGCCATTATAGGTGCCGGTAGTTTCAGCTCGATGGGCGCTGCTTGCGCCAGTGGTGGACCTGGGGTAATTTTTCTGTTTATTCTATGTGGTATTGCCTGTGGGTTTACAGCCATGTGTTATGCGGAGTTCGCTTCCCGTATTCCCGTGGCCGGAAGTGCTTATACCTATGCTTATGCTTCATTTGGTGAACTGATGGCATGGGTGATTGGTTGGGCATTATTAATGGAATATTCGATCGGGAACATTTATGTGGCATTTGCCTGGAGTGATTATTTCACCAACCTGCTACAGAGCCTGCAAATTCATATCCCTGGCTGGCTTACTACCAATTATAAAGCGGTGCATGATGCCTTCCTGAGCAATGAAAACCAGGAATTGATCAATATCTGGCAAACAGCCCCCCGCATAGGCTCGTTGCGTGTGATCCTGGATTTACCTGCTCTTTTGATCAATGTTCTGATCACCTGGCTGGTATATAGAGGCGTAAAGGAAAGCCGGAATATTAGTAACCTGATGGTGATCATCAAGCTGGCTGCCATTGTTCTGGTTATCCTGATTGGCTTTGCTTATGTTAATGCTGCTAATTGGGTTCCGCTGAATGAGGCAGGGGTTCGTTCTTTTATGCCTAATGGCTTTAGCGGTGTAATGGCAGGTGTTTCGGCAGTATTTTTCGCTTATA
>CBKWHA010000188.1:0-11067 GCA_966674115.1 uncultured Chitinophagaceae bacterium | reverse complement strand
CATCAACCGAGTGGTAATACTTTTCTTCATCCATTTTAGCAGTAGATATGGTATGCGCGGGAACACCCTGACGAGCCAAGGTTGCATTGTCTGAACGGTAGAACAATTGCTGCTCCGGATAAGGGTCAGGATGGAATGTAAAAGCAGTTCCCTTTAAGTTCTTTTGCATGATCTTACCCATATCTGTCTTTTCATATCCTGTAATATAAGCTGTGTTCTTTCCCCACTTTGACCTGGTGCCAATCATTTCGATATTGAACATGGCTATTACCCGTTCCGGGTCATATTGCCGTGAAAAATACTGCGAACCATAACCACCCATTTCTTCAGCCGTAAAGGCTACAAAAATCAGTGTGCGGCTGTTGTTATCCAGTTGTTTGAAATGTTTTGCCAGCATGATGATAGCAGTTGTACCGGTGGCATTATCGTTAGCCCCATTATAAATGCTATCCCCTTTCACAGGCTGCCCAATGCCTAAATGATCATAATGAGCGGAGAATACAACATATTCTTCCGGTTTGGTTTTTCCCGGCAGGATACCAACGATGTTGTGGAATTGTGGCCCCTTTTTTAAAGAACCAGATTGAGGCGCAAAACTAAAAGATTGCAGAAACTGGTCTCCGTTTACTGGCAGTAAACCAATTTGCCTGAATTCTGAAGCAATAAACCGGGCGGCCTTTTCTCCACCTTCGGTATCAGCTTTTCTCCCCTGCATGCTATCAGAAGCCAAAACCCTGATTATCCTTTCTGCCTCAAACTTTTCGATGGTACCATTCTTCTGTGCATAAGCCATGGCATGTATAACTACAACGAATAAAAGGAATACAGGTTTCATAAAAAGTAGTCAGGTAATTTGAAAATTAGAGACTCATCATTTCTTTGAACTTCACGGTTTGCCTGCGACTTACTTCAATTTTTTCACCACCTTTTAGCTCCAGAAGCAGCCCGCCGTTAAAATAAGGTTCAATTTTATCAATCATACGGGTGTTGACAATATGCTTGCGGTTGGCCCGGAAAAAAACTTTTTCATCCAGACGTTCTTCCAGTGCATTCAGCGATTTTAATATCAGCGGCTTATTATTACCGAAAAAGACCTTTGCATAATTCCCTACACTTTCAAACAAACGGATGTCGCTCAGTTTTACAAACCAGCAACGTTCGCCGTCTTTAACAAAGACCTGGTCATTTTCTGTAAGCAGGCTCCTGTTAACATCAGTTGTATTCGAATAATGATTATTATTTTCAGACGCATTCAGTTTATGAATAGCATCAGCCAAACGTTTCGGCTCTATAGGCTTTAGCAGATAATCCAATGCATTTACTTCAAATGCTTTCAACGCAAACTCATCATAGGCTGTTGTGAATATTATGTGTGGAGCGCGATCCAGTTCGTTCAGCATGTCAAAACCCGTTTTGCCAGGCATTTGGATATCAAGAAACACCAGGTCCGGGTTTAAATTTTCAATCTTGGATAAGCCTTCCTCGGCATTTGCAGCTTCATCCACAATTTCTATTTCCGGATAATCCTGCAACAGTTTACGCAATTCTGAACGTGCCAAACGTTCGTCGTCAATAATGATAGCTTTCATTGAAATAGTTAATGGTTTATTGCATTTGGTTAAACTGGTATCAATACTTTCGCTTCTACTAAATGATCGCTGAGTTGCTTAATTTCAAAACTAGCTTTGTTTCCAAAAAGCAGTTGCAGCCGGTCCTGGGTGCTCGAAAGCCCAAATCCTACCTGGTTGGCACCACCATTTAAATGTCCTGTGTTTTGTACAGCCAGATAATGGTAATTATCTTTTAAGCCTGAAATGATCTTCACCACACCTCCGCGCAACTGTTTACTGATACCGTGTTTGATGGCATTTTCCACCAGGGTCTGCAACATCATTGGCGGCACCTGTTTGTCGAGTGTTTTATCTTCCACTTCGTATACCACTTTCAGGCGGTCTTCGAAACGCACATTTTCCAATGCCAGGTAATCCTTGACAATTTTCAATTCATCGTTAAGGCTTACCGTCTCTCCTTTTTCCGTTTTCAGGCTGCTGCGTAAAATATTGCTCAATTCAGTAACAGCTTTCCGCGCCCGTGCAGGGTTTTCATCAATCAGAGCACGGATACTGTTTAATGCATTAAAAATGAAATGCGGGTTAATATGTGCCTTGATCGTTTTTAATTCCAGCTCTTTCACCAGGGCTTCCAGTTGTAAGGTATCCATTTGCTGCTTCCGGCTCTTCATAATATAGTGGTACATGAAATAAATAAGGTTCCAAATAAATAATAATGAAACACCTACACTAAAATTGTAAAAAAACAGCTTGCGGAAGGCTGCTTTTTTATTTCTAAGGGTTAGCCACAGATCACATATCTGTTCAAAGGATGTTTGGATCATTGCCATAAATATGGCAATGACAATTGTTAGTATGATGAAGATAACTATCTGGTGCTGGAGGCTATTGAGTAAAAGGGATGAGCGGCGGATGATGGTCCGCATGAAGTGAGAGAAGATAATACCCATTTCTACAAAGAAAAACACCCGGAATAGCGTTTCCCAGTTCAATTGATCGAACAATATGGCAAAAAAAATGCTGATCAGAGCATAAACACCCCACCCCAAAAATTGAAAAGTCCAATACCGGGCATTTGATGGCTTCATACCGCAAATCTACTTTTTAGTCAAAAGGTATCAATGATAATAAATATACCAACGGGTAATAGTATCTACAAAAGGAAAATAACTTACCAATTATTAGTATTAACACCTATTATACCGAAAATTAAGATTACAGATCAAGTTAATGCGTAATTCTTATCTTATTTTGCTAGTGTAAATTCATTATTTAAAACACTGGCCTAATCCGTACCGTGAAAAATCTACTTTTTCTTTCTATGCTCTTCCTGCTTAAGATGAACTCTTTTGCGCAGGGCCGTGTTGTAATCAATGAATACATGCCATGGACGGCAAATGGTTGCGGTACCACTTCTGAATTTGTTGAGTTATTTAATTTCGGACCAGGCCCTGTAAACATAGGTTGCTATATTCTTTCCGACGGTGATTATTCCATTACTATTCCTTCCAATACCATTTTACAGCCGGGTCAGTTCTATCTTATTGCCGGTCAGGATATCATTTCAAAGGGTTGTGCTAATGTGGACAGCGCCGTACATGCAAATCTTAACTGGAACACCTGTAATTGTACCAGCGCACCAATCCCCCAAACCGGTGATGGCTTTTTAACTGATGGCGGCAGTGCAAGTGAGCAAGTGGTTTTACTGGATCCCAATTTAAATGTTATTGATGCAGTTGTACGTGATTCCTCAACAAAAGAAACTGCCTCTTCAATAACAACTTCTTCTTTATCAGGAAGTTGTACGCAAAAGACTTTCGACCTGGATCTGATGAATATTACTTATGAAACCATTGGAGAATCGGCCGGACGATCCAACTCATTCGCCCGTATCGTAGATGGTGATTGCGAATGGGTAAAAGAAACCAGCCAAAGTGCCAATGCAACCAATAACAGGCAAGGAGAACTTGCATCCATCTCGTATGAATTAACTATAGTCAATGTAAGAGATTGCGATAATTCAGATGGATCTATTTCCATAAAGGTGGTCGCATCAGACTTTACCGGCATTTTTCCCATGAACTATGTTCTGGCTTATGACGCCGATGGAGATAATGCGTTTACACTTGCGGATGAATATACTTATGGTACAGACGCAACCTCCCCCCGTGTTGAAATTAACGGTCTGAAAGCAGGTAGATATCGCGTCACACTTTCCACGTCTTTTGGTTGTAATCTTAAGACTTTAGATTTCGATATTTTAGAATGTATCCCACCTTTAGATTTGCAAGTATTGTCATTTAAGCACTTAAAAACCCAGCAAGGCTGGCGGAGTTTTGAATGGACGATCAGTGAAGCAGAAACTGTACGTGTGATGGCATTTGAACAAAGTATGGACAATAGATCGTTCTCAACTGCGGCGCAGTTGACAGTTGATCCAAACAGCCAGGGCATACAAACTTTTAAAACTACCATCCCTGCTTCTGAGCACAAATATTTCAGATTGCGTATCACACTAAACAACGGGGCTACCGTTTTTTCGCCAACGATTGGTACAAATACCTCAGTCACCATTCCTGTCAGCCGGTTATGGCCGAATCCGACCAAGAGCTCTATTACAGTAGAAACAGGTACGCTATTGCCCTCAACCATACATTATAAAATTTACAACCTCCAAAGCAGCCTCGTGGACCAGGGCAAATTATATGTAGGCAACTACCAGTATAGTTTTACACTCCCTGTGCACCGTTTGCCGGCAGGACTTTACCAGCTTTTTGTAATTACCAGCGAACATCATAAACCTATTTCCCTCCGATTTGTTAAAGAATAAGAGTTCACGGGTTGGGAGTTCAAAGTTATGAGTGGGTGCTGGCAATGGGCTATGAGTAACCGTAGATGAGGGATCAGTGATTTAAAGAGGAAGGTGGGGAATGGCATATGGTAAAGAGAGAAGATAAGTTGTTAATAGTGAGCTGGAGAACCTGTGAACTTTTCAGCGAGAAGAAATATTGGATTATTTTTACCCCTTAAATTGCCGGCATGCACATAGAACCAGGAGCGTTGTTAAGAACTATTCAGAATCCGGACGACTTAAAGAAGATTCCACAAGAAAAGTTGTACCAGGTATGCGACGAATTACGTCAGTTCATCATTGATGTAGTGAGCGTGCATGGCGGGCATTTTGCGGCCAGTCTTGGCGTTGTGGAACTTACTGTTGCCCTGCACTATGTTTATAATACTCCTTACGACCAGATCGTATGGGACGTAGGTCACCAGGCTTATGGTCATAAAATACTTACCGGCAGGCAGCAGGTTTTTGAAACCAACCGCAAATACGGCGGTATCAGCGGCTTTCCTAAACGCAGCGAAAGCGAATATGATACTTTCGGCGTAGGCCACTCTTCTACTTCTATTTCAGCGGCTTTAGGTATGGCTATGGCTGCCAAGTATAAAGGGGAAAAAGACAGAAAATCTGTTGCCATTATTGGCGATGGAGCCATGACCGCAGGGATGGCATTTGAAGCCCTGAATCATGCAGGCGTTGCAGATAGCGACGTATTGATCATTCTGAATGACAACTGCATGAGCATAGACCCCAATGTGGGTGCCCTGAAAGAATACCTAACGGATATCACCACCTCGCACGCCTATAATAAGTTTCGCGATGATGTATGGAAGCTACTTGGTAAACTGCCTATCGGCAAAAACTTTACCCGCGAAATGGCCTCAAAGCTGGAAGCAGGTATCAAAGGAATGGTAACAAAGAGCAGTAATTTGTTTGAGTCACTTAACCTGCGCTACTTTGGCCCTATTGACGGGCACAACATTACGAAGCTGACAGACACACTGGCCGATTTAAGAGATATTCCAGGCCCAAAACTTTTGCACGTTTTAACTGTAAAAGGCAAGGGATATGCACTGGCAGAAAAGGATCAAACCAAGTGGCATGCTCCTGGGCTGTTTGACAAGATCACCGGCGAGATCTATAAAAAGAAGTTCGACCTACCTCAGCCTCCAAAATACCAGGATGTTTTCGGGCATTCTATAATTGAACTGGCAGAACAGAACAAAAAGATCTTTGGCATTACACCTGCCATGCCCAGCGGGTCTTCATTGAAATTCATGATGGAAAAAATGCCTGAAAGGGCTTTTGATGTGGGCATTTGTGAACAGCATGCAGTAACACTTAGTGCAGGAATGGCTACGCAAGGGATGAAGATATTCTGCAATATTTACTCCTCCTTTATGCAAAGGGCTTTTGACCAGGCTGTTCATGATGTTGCAATACAGAAGCTGCCGGTTATCTTTTGTTTGGATCGTGCTGGATTGGTTGGCGAAGACGGTCCAACACATCATGGTGCATATGATATTTCCTACTTCCGCTGCATTCCGAACATGATCATTTCTGCACCGATGAATGAAACGGAATTGCGCAACCTTATGTACACCGCACAATTGGACAGTACGGAGCTTCCTTTTGTGATTCGCTATCCAAGGGGGGAAGGCGTATTGTCTGACTGGCGAAAACCTTTTGAATCGATTACGATCGGCAAAGGAAGGAAACTGAAGGATGGAAAAGATATTGCGATCCTTTCATTTGGACACCCTGGAAATTTTGCGGCCGCTGCCATACGTGACTTACGGGCCGATGGGATCACTCCGGCACATTACGATATGAGGTTTGCCAAACCTCTTGATGAAGAATTGCTGCACGAGGCATTGAGCAACTATGATAAAATTATTACAGTCGAAGACGGAACGGTAGTTGGCGGCTTTGGCAGTGCGGTGCTGGAATTCATGCAGCAACATGGTTATAAGAATGAGGTACGCATTTTGGGTGTACCTGACCGGATTGTTGAACATGGTACTTTGAAGGAATTGCACAGAGAATGTGGCTATGATGCGCAGGGGATTGCAGATACGGTTAGGGAGATGATGAGGGAGCAAGTTAAGATTACAACTCTGGGATGATCCAGGTTATAAGTTATGAGTTACAAGATTTAGGCCGCTAAAGCAAACTTTAGCGGCTTTTTATTTTAAATGTGCCTGGAAAAGTTTATGGGAAATGGCAACAATAGCATTCCGGCAGAAATGAAAAAAGCGAGTTGAGGAACAACTCGCTTTATAAGACAGTTAGTGCTGTTTTCTACAGTCAATAAGTGGTATAGGATAGTGGCCTGGCTTGTTCGTGGATATTGGATAACAAATGTTTTCTTTAGACAGATTACGTCTTTCAAAGGATGATAAAACAAAGCTATCCGAACAGGTTTAACGCCTGCTCTTAAATCGATCAAATGGGTATTTTCATCGATGAAATGAAAAAAAGGCCGTTTAAAACCTTGAAATGACGGTTGAATTATCAAAAATCAGGTGTGAACGATCCTTACAATAAGTGCATATGCTCCTCATCAGTTAAACCTTCTTCTGTTTCATTGTATTCCAAAAGAAAATTATTGCGGCCTTCCCCGATCAGGATACGCATATACTTTTGCTGCACCAGCTCAAGCATTGAAAGAAAAACAAAAATTGCATGTACGCGGTTTTCAACTGTCTCGAAGACCTTCTCAAAAGGCAAGGTACGCTCCCGTTGCGCCAACGAAATCATATCAGCCTTAGTGTGCTCCATGGTATAGTTGTACTGAACAACCGTATGCACTGGCTTATTAAAGCGGTCCTCATACTTTTGCATGACGCGCTCAAAAGCCTTCATCAGCTTAAAAAGTGTAATTGTCTGTATTTCAGTACCTTCTCCGGCCTGCTCTCCTATTTCTATTAATTCTTTTTGAATATTTCCCCGCTTCGCCAATAAAATTCTTTCCGCCTCCAGTTCAGCCATCCTGATAGAAGCTTCTTTATATTTTTTGTATTCCAGGATCTTGTCTACCAGTTCCTGGCGGGGGTCAATTTCATTTCCCTGGGCATCTAATTCTTTGCGGGGCAACAACATTTTTGCCTTTATTCGCATCAGCGTGGACACAAACAAAATAAATTCACTGGAAAGCTCAATATCTAAGGCCTCACTTGAATGGATATAATCAAGGAAGTCTTTGATGATCTTTGTGATAGGAATATTATATATATCCAATTCGTCTCTTTCTATAAAAAAGAGTAAAAGATCAAAGGGACCTTCAAATTGCGGAAGTTTTATCTGATAATTGGTATTCAAAGGAAAATGTTTAAATAGAAAAATCCCGTTATCAAAACGGGATGGAACAAAAATATCGACTTTTTAAAGGATAAATAATGAAAAAAATCAAAATATTTACAAGCTGGTAAAGTCAGACTTTAGTACTACCAGGCCCATTTGCCTTCAATTCATCCCTGATCTCCATAAGCAACTTTTCCTGCAAAGTATATTCCGGCGGAGCAGAAGCAACGGGCTCTTCCTTTTTTCGTTTTAAAGAATTTATTCCCTTGATAACCAGAAACAGGACGAGTGCCACAAGTGCAAATTTGATAATTGCCGACAGGAACTTTCCATATTTAACAGCGCCCCAACTCAATTGTTCCAAATCTTTTACGTTAGCCATTTCAAATGCAGGAGTTAACAGCAAAGGTGTAATCACATCGTCTACGAGTGATGATACAATGGCTGTAAAGGCGGCTCCGATAACTACGGCGACTGCCAGATCAATAACATTCCCTTTTAGAGCAAATTCTTTAAATTCTTTTACAAATCCCATAATCTTGAATTTGCAGATTAAGGTAAGATAATGTAAAGAAGCTACAAACTTTCCTTTGCTGGAAGTGAAGGAAAGTTCATATCCAAAGCTTTCAATGTGTGCACTACCGTTTTGGTAATTACATATTCTTTATACCAGTTTTGATCGGCAGGCACAATTGTCCAGGGAATCGCCGTACAGTATCTGAATACATCTTCATACATTTTACGGTATTCATCCCAATTATTTGATTCGGTAAAATCCTTTCGATCATACTTCCAATGTTTGGTCGGATCTTCTAAACGCTCTTTCAGGCGCTCCTGCTGTTCTTCTCTCGATATATGCAAGTAGAATTTCAATATCTGGGTAGAATTATGCAGAGACAGCATTTCTTCGAAATTGTTGATGGCATTAAACCGCAGATGTGCTGTACGTTCATCACAAAGTTTATGAACTCGGGTAATCAACACATCTTCGTAATGAGAACGGTTAAAAATTTGGATTACGCCTTTTGGAGGTGTTTGCTGATGAACGCGCCATAAGAAATCATGAGCAAGCTCTGCAGGAGAGGGTTCTTTAAATGAATACACACGCACACCCTGAGGATTCAATTGACCAAAAACTTTACGAATAGCCCCATCCTTTCCGCTGGCATCCGGTCCTTGTAAAATTACCAACACCGCATGTTTTGCTTCAGCATATAAAAGGTATTGCAATCTGTCTAACTCCTCCAGTAATTCTTCTGTTTCTTTCTTTGTTTCTTTCTTATCAAACTGGTCCGGTGCCTTTGTGGATATTTCTGAAAGTTGATACATAATGAAAGATTTTAAAAATCAAAGCATCACCTTTGCCATCTGATTTATGCAACAACAAAGGGTAATCAACTGGACAATCTTTATACTGCTATCCTTTATATGGGGCAGCTCGTTTATATTAATGAAATTAAGTAAAGAAGATCTAACTGGCGTACAAATTGGTGCCACGCGCATTTTTTCTGCCGGCCTTATTTTCATTCCGCTGGCAATTTTTCACTTTGTAAAGATCCCTAAGCAGAAGCTACCTCTTGTAATTTTATCAGGTGCATTAGGCAACCTTCTGCCTGCTTTCCTGTTTGCCATTGCCATTGAAAAGAAGATAGACAGTTCGCTGGCAGGCATTCTTAATTCACTAACACCTCTATTTGTTATTGTTATCAACGTACTTTTTTATAATGCTAAATTGCCCATGAGGAAAATTGCAGGTGTACTTATTGGCTTTATAGGATTGCTGATATTAAGTCTTTCTGAAGGAGGCATCAGTTTTAGTAATTTCGGTTATGCGCTGTTGATCTTGCTGGCAACTTTACTTTATGGCATCAATGTCAACCTGGTCAGTCATTATCTGAGAGACGTGAATCCTGTATATATGGCTTCAGTCTCATTAGCTTTAATGAGTATACCTGCCGGTATTATTGCATGGGAGCAAGATACTTTTGCGCTTTTGCAGTATAATGTTTCTGCCCGATGGTCATTTGCAGCCTCAGCTTTACTAGGTATTGTAGGCAGTGCCATTGCAACCGTACTCTTTTATTACCTCATAAAAAAAGCAGGTGGGCTCTTTGCTGCGATGACTACCTATGTCATCCCCATTGTTGCTATATTCTGGGGCCTATTTGCTAAAGAAAATGTAACAATCGTCCAGGTTTTTTGCCTGGGTGTGATCTTAGGCGGGGTATATCTTGCCAACAAGTCGTAGGGAGGAACTTTGGAAGGTTTGATAAGTTTGATGCGTTCAAGTTTTCCAGTACATACTTAAACTCATTAAACCTATCAAACAGTCAAGCAGTTAACCAGTAGGTCATACCGCCATAATTTCTTTTTCCTTAGAGGCTAAGTGTTTATCTACCAATGCAATGTATTTGTTTGTCATTTCCTGTACGTCAGCTTCTGCATCCTTGGCAACGTCTTCGCTCAGACCATTTTTCTGCATCTTTTTGATGCTTTCGATGGCTTCGCGCCGGATATTCCTTATAGCCACTTTAGAATGTTCGCCCTCGCCCTGGCATCTTTTTACCAACTCCCGGCGCCTTTCTTCTGTCAACGGAGGTAAAAAGAGACGGATAATGACACCATCATTCTGAGGATTGATGCCTATATTGGAAGCAATGATTGCTCTTTCTATAGGCTGAAGCATATTTTTTTCCCAGGGCTGGATGGTCAAAGTTCTTGCATCCAATACACTAATGTTTCCTACCTGGTTAATAGGAGTGGGAGACCCATAGTAATCTACCATAATTCCATCCAACATTTGTGGATTTGCCTTTCCGGCACGGATCTTTGCCAATTCTCCTTCCAGGTGCACAATCGCCTTTTTCATGGAATCTTCCGCTAAATCAATAGTTAACGACAACTCTTCTGACATAGGTAACTTAGTTTATAAAGCGCAAAACTAAGGAAGGATTATTAATGCTAAGCGCAAAAAAAGTAGTTTCAGAACTTATTGGTCTACAGCAACTTTTTCAGGCTCCATGGAAATTACCTTAGTCCTGGAAAAGCTCCTGAGGTTTGGTTTCAAGGCGGGTAGTTCCTTATTCTTCTTAACTCTTGGTTTTTTACCATACAGCAATATAGCCAGAAAACTCAACGAGGCGGCAGCCAGAATGCAAAGCAGGTAAGTTGAGCCCAATATGCGGCCAAAGTAAGCCATTACAATAAATAAAATATTCAGGAGAAAACAGGAAATAGTTACATATTTATGATTCAACCCCCTATCTAGCAATAAATGGTGTATATGGTTGCGGTCTGGTGAGAACGGAGAACGCCCTTTGTATATCCGTATACTGAAGACTCTTAACG
>CBKWHA010000187.1:0-11070 GCA_966674115.1 uncultured Chitinophagaceae bacterium | reverse complement strand
CATACTATTGAAGCCAATTCCTTCAGAGTGGCTGATGAAATTTTAAAAACCCTTTAAACCTTACTAATGGACCAGCGATTTTCTGAAGTCTTTTCCAGGCCGGAAAACGAAGTATTCCGGGTTGTATTTTATCCAGACAGGATCTATCATGCTGCTTACCTGAATGCCACTGTAAGTCAGCGCTACCGTTATAATGTTACGGAAGTGCGCAACAAGCATGATATCACATTATTGAAAGCGGAAGTGTACCAGGACGGGCAATTCCTGGCCAACCTGCTGCGCATAGAATACCGGGCAGGCCGGTTAAATGAAACCACACGGGAAAACGGCCGATTGCTCCAAAACTCTGTAGTATGCACCTTATCGATGATTACACCCGAAGGTGAAACAATTACAGAAGATGTAAAGCTCAATTATGATAGCTGGATCAGGGCCTACCAGTGCGAGATATGGGACACACTGGATCCCATTTCTGGCAGCAAACACCACTTTAAGGTGCTTTCCCAAATGGGCAAGGGAGGCTCTATCACGCATATACCTCGCTTTGATGCGCATTTGAAAGATCTCAGATCCTTAAAACTCTTCAACCTGGTATTCAGGGAGCCAGACATTGATGAACCCTTTGGTTACAAGATCAATAATCCGTCAGTGGATAATGATTACCTGCGTTCTTATCAGGTGCCCAATACCAACAAACCAAGTGCGCCGGAAAACACCGTACAGGTAAACAATTACCAGATCAATTTCCAAAGAGGATGGTTCCTGGATTCGAAAGACGTAGTTCCGGTGCGTTATTCCAATGCCATGATGGAAAAGCACAACCCTAATTATGTTGAAGGTGACACCAACATTGTAGAAATGAAATGGATCCTGCAGCGGGAGCTGGGTAGTGAAATCGTTTACTTCCATGAAGTAAATGTGACGCCGGGCAGCTTTGAAGGCGTACACCAGCATATTGGCTCAGAAGAAGTGTATTACATCGTTTCCGGTGAGGGCATTGCTTATATGGGTAATGATGACGATCCTTCTCTGGAAGACGTATACCCTACCGTTAAGCAAGAGATCTATTGTATTGGTGAAAAGCCGGTGAAAGAAATACCGGTAAAACCCGGAAAGATCATCTTTACCAAAAGCGGTGGCATACATGGTATCAGGAATACTTCAACCACCACACCGCTCATTTTTGTTGCCTTTGGTTATCACAGCTCTTAAATTTAAAATGAATGGAAACAACACAACTAACCAGCTTCCCCCCTATTCAAATTTCAAAGGAAGACCAGTATATAAAAGTATCGAACGGCGGTATCAATTATAACGCGCAAAACCCGTTGGCCAAGCTAATGGGTGTTATGGAAGGAGCCTATTTTTTTGCTGAAGACCTGAATTATTACCTGGCCGATTCCCTGCAGTTTCTTTTTCCTTTTGAGGACCTGCAGTTGTATGGGCCCAGCGGAACAGATATGGATATCCTGAACCCAGAAAACCAGGATAACAAGAATGATTTTCAAAAGCAGAATATCAAGGATTTTATTCTTAACGATACTTACCTGGTAAGAGGATGGGTGAACGTTGACGGTATGGCTCGTCCCTTCTTAAAAGTATCATATACCGGCGGACCTGATTCCAGATTAAGCTCCTTAGCCAACAACAAGTTGGATGAGTACATCTACCTGTGGATCAAAATCCAAGGCTATACTTCACCCAGTTTGATCAAAGTACCTTACAATGAAGTTACTGACCGTTATGAAGTCGAGATATGGACCTACCCAGACAGCAATGTTTTGTACAACTTTTTAAGTGAGAAAGGAAGAGCCTCCCTGCAAAATGGCAGCCTGATCATCCGCAACGATCTGGTAAAAGGTCAGAAGAGTGATTTTGAGCGTGAAGGCCTTAGCGACCAAAACATATATCAGGTGGCACCTGAAAATACCATGCACCCGATCCTGCCCTTAAAGGTAGAACTGGCTTGGGTCGATCATACACAGACCTTTTGGGATTCACTGGACGGGAAAAACTATCACTATGAATTCAGCATGATCTTAAGGGGCTGGGACAATTTCATGCAGGTGGGTGTTAGTGCCAACCCGCATGGCGGTATTGGTTTTCTACATTATAGAAACCTGTTGTCCAACTATAAGCCGTACTCGGTTCCCTCCGAATTGTCACGTCCTGTCATGCCCTGGATGTTTGATGCTTACGGGAATAAAAGTGCTGCCAATGGGGCAGTTAAAGAAGAGCGTTCGCTATCGGTTGATTATGTGGACCTGCACATCTTAAAGCCCGACTGCGGTATAGGCATTCACCGTCATCGCGATAATCAGGAAGTCTTCTTTTTGATGACCGGCAAAGCATATATGATGGTGGGTGACTGGTACGAATTTCCTGGCAGGGAAAGGGCATTTGAAATCCGCACATTAGTGCCAGGCTCTTTTGCCTTATTAAAAGCAGGCCAGTTGCACTCACTAATGAATGCTACGGATGTGGATGCGACGTTGCTGATGTTTGGAGGATATGATTAGAGGGATAATGGGCAATAAGCAATGGGCAATAGACAATAGACAATGAGAATAATTGTTTGGTCACTGGGGCGTTATGCCTTGATGGTCCTTAAATCAGTGTAACATATACAATCATAACTATGACAGACTGGAATATAGCATACGGGGCACCATATCCATTTGGTGCCTCTTGGAATCCTGTTCAGCAAGGGTATAATTTTTCCATTTACTCGAAAGAAGCAACAAGGGTCAGGCTCATCTTCTTCAAAAAAGAAGATCCCTACAATACTATATTGGAATTTGAGTTCGATCCTTTTGTTAACAAGACTGAGGCTATCTGGCATTGCTTCTTTCCGGAAAGTGAACTCTCAGGAGCTGACTGTTATGCTTACAGGGTTGATGGGCCACAAGCTCCTGGTAATAGTTTTAATTTTAAAAAACTACTGGTAGACCCTTGGGCCAAATCAGTTTTCTTTCCGCCGGATTTTTCGCGCTCCGCCACCACGGATGATACGGACAACATTGGGAAAGCGGTGCTGGGACAACTCTGTAAAACAAGCAGCAATGGTAATGGAACTCTTGTTCAGGGTCCTAGGCATTATCATGACCTCATTATTTACGAACTACATGTAAAAGGCTTTACCCAGCACAGTAGTTCCGGAGTTCCAGACACGGTCCGCGGTACATTTTCAGGTGTCATTGATAAAATTCCCTATTTACAGGAGCTTGGAATCACGGCTGTTGAACTGATGCCTGTTCACCAGTTTGACATCAAAGAGAATAATTACTGGGGTTATATGACGCTGAACTTCTTTGCACCCCATAACAAATATTGCGTCAGTAAAGATGGGCAGGAACAGGTGGCTGAATTCAAAAAGATGGTGCAGGCACTCCATGATGCCGGCATTGAAGTAATCCTGGATGTTATTTACAATCATACCTCGGAAGGAGGTGATGGCGGGCCATTTTATTCGTACAAAGGCATTGACAATTCATCGTATTACCTGTTAACCAATGACCTTCAATATTATATCAACGACGCAGGAACAGGTAATGTCATGCGCACATCCTATAAATCTGTACGTAAGCTGATTCTTTACAGCTTACGGTATTGGGTGGAAGAAATGCAGGTAGATGGCTTCCGTTTCGACCTGGCTTCAATTTTTACCCGTAATGATGATGCCTCCGTGAATCTGAATAATCCGCCTCTTTTGGAAGAAATATCCATGGACCCGGTGCTTTCCAAAGTGCGGTTGATCGCAGAGCCATGGGACATTAGTTCTTATCAATTGGGTGTGAGGTTCCCAGGTATTAGCTGGAGCCAGTGGAATGGTGCTTACCGGGATGACGTACGCAGGTTTGTGAAAGGTGATAATGACATGGTAGCCAGACTGATGGCACGCATTTACGGAAGTGATGACCTTTTCCCCGATAGAATGCCCAACAGTTGCCATCCCATACAAAGCATCAATTTCATTACGGCACATGATGGCTTCTCCTTTTATGATCTGGTAGCCTACAACCAAAAATATAACGAAGCCAATGGCCACAATAATACAGATGGTACCAATGACAACTTTAGTTGGAATTGTGGCGTGGAAGGCGATGAGAATGTGCCAGTTGAAGTGATGCGGCTGCGCAAAAAACAAGTAAAGAACTTTGCCACCATCTTACTACTTTCCAATGGTGTGCCTATGTTTCGCATGGGAGATGAGTTTTTACAAACGCAGTTGGGAAACAACAATGCCTATAACCAGGATAACGAGATCAGTTGGCTGAACTGGGAACGCAAGGAATCCTTTTCTGACATTTTCCGTTTTTTCAAACTCCTTATCGCGTTTAGAAAAAGTCATCCATTGATTTACCGTACTACTTTCTGGAAAGAAGACATTCAATGGTTTGGTGTTGGAAGGGATGTGGATATGTCATTCACCTCGCATACGCTTGCTTTTTATTTAAACGGCGCCAAACATGGCAAATCTGACCTGTACGTTATGATCAATGCGTACTGGCAGCCTTTAGACTTTCAGGTTCAGATAGGCTCAGCCAACGAATGGAAAAGCATTATTAACACTGATGCTGAAGGAGGAAAAGACATTATGGGGTTTGAAGAAGCCAATTTTATAACTTCTTTATCTTATCCGGTTGCAGCAAGGTCTGTTATAGTTTTAGAAAAAAGAAGCCCGGCCTAGAGCTAGGCTGCATCTTTAAAGAGGATGAAGCCCAGGTATTCCCTGCACTCCTTGCAAAACAGCTTTAATTCAACTACCTCTTCTGAAAGTACGGAGTATTCTCTTATACCATCCGAGCCCCTGCCATGCCAGCCACATTTACAGGTAATCTGGTTACGCTGGGAAGTAATCTCTCCTGGTACATTTTGTTTTTCCTGAGTATCAGCGGGAGCAGGAGGAATTCCGGATACTTTGCTCCATAAGTGATGAATTGTCTTTGAAAGGTGGTACTTAAACGGATTGTGTTGTGACATCTAAGTGTTTTTTTAGGATTAGGATTTTATTTGATTAATCAATCGAGCAAAATTAGCATACAGCAGTAAGCAGGACAATTGTAAAAATGCCTATTTATAGGCCTTCACCAAATACCAAGGCAATAGTAGATTGCCGTAGAAAGCAATAGTATATTTACTTATTATTACACGGGTCTTAAGGGTTGTACTACTTCATCCAGTCCCCAATCAGCTAATGCCTGGTTGTTAAAAATCCTGATCACTTCGGCTGACAGCAATCTGTTTCTTGCAGCAATCCACTTGTCCCTTCTTACACCATACATATTTTTTACGGCGGCAGCATCCAGGTTCTGCATTTTGCCCCAGTGAAAAGCATGGGGTATGTTCCTATCTACCAACGCTTTCCAAAGTGCCGTATAGTATTTATTTGAAACAGCCGATTCTGCACAGTCGATCTCCACGATGCAGGTTTGAGGATATTGGGTAAAAGATAAAGTGGCTTCAGATTGCTTCACATACCGGTATGCAAACACGCCGAATAAAGGACCTACAGTATTGTTCAATTCCATCAGCAAATCATGCACCTGCGACACACTATTCAGCGGTACGCCAAAGGCTGTACTATAGATCTTTCCACGGGCATCTGTGTTATAAAAGATCTCTCCCATGGTTCCCCAGATATTTTCGAAAGGAGCATATACGGATTTCACCAATTGGCTTACCACCAAATGCGTCAATACAGGCAAATTAGCGGTCAGCTTACCCAGAAAGGCAGGCGCATCATCGCCCGGCCCTGCTTTACTGAAATCCCTGATCCAGGGTGGGTAGTTGGGCCTGTAAGGGCGCTTGTACATAGTGGTAACATACACCCCATCGTCTAAATCATATGGATTGACCATTACCTGGAAATGAAAGGGACGCTCAGTGCCGTGCGGCTGAAAGGAGGCATTGGAAAAATCCAGTGTATTCATGATGCGCTTTAGCTTATTATCTAAGGGCATACGCTGCCGGTAACACTCCAGTAAAAAGATATCTTCTGTTTCCAGCATCACGCCATGTATAAAGCCAAAGCTTCCAAAACTGATGAGCGCTGCATTGAATAATTCATCGTCCCGGATCAGGCTTGTTTGCAGTTTTAGAATAAAGTCATCTGAAACTACTGGATAAGAAGCCCTTTCTAGCCATATATGCTTGCCAGGGCCGGTAATGATGTGCAGTCCCACAATATAATCCTGTGTAGATCCCACATCAATGGCAGCGCCGTGTGTACCTGTAGAAAAAGCCCCCACGATGGTTTGCCCGTTGCTGGCTCCTGTTGTTTTCAGCGAACGGTTTTTGTTTTTCAAATAGGTGTTTAATTCCTGTACCGAATTGCCACATTGGGCAAAGAGGAGCTGATCTTTCCGGCCCCTGTATTGCGGGGCTACATTATTTTCGCCAACGCTGAAGATCATATTCAGGTGCTTTGTGTTCAGCATCCACCCATTCGTGGTGGCCACTTTGGTAAACGACCAGCCACCGCCCAACAGGCGTATCCGTTTGTTATTCCGGATTGCGGTATCAATAAACTGACCAATGGCCGCTGTTGTGGCGTTGTAATCGTTTAATACATTTCCAGTATTGCCGTTGGTGATGTCAAAAAGGTTATCGATTGGTTGCTTGAAGGTCTCATGCCGGTTGGTCCAGACCCTTAAATTCGTTGGTTTGATCATTTTTATAAGCCTCCTTCGCGTTGACAGGGTTTATGGCATTTCCATCTTACCTGGACGGGTGCCAGGATGCCGAGTGTAGCTACTGTGATCAGAGAATAACCAAAATTGGTTTGGAACTGTACTTCATCTATCGCATTATTGTCCGAACAGTTTGGCACCACGAAGTCCTTCGGTTTATTTACCAATCCCCAGAATGAAGACCATAATACTTTCTTCTGATACTCAGTTGCCGGGTCGTTGGTTGTGTTGAGGACTCTGTATTGGTAACAGCTTTGCAGGGAAAACAGAAAGCAAACAAAAAGAATCTTTTTCATAATGAAGGTGTAATGGTCATTAGCAGGATTTATAAAGGGTGGCTTACAAGATTAACGGCATACTATAAGTGATTTTAATCACATTAATATTCCTTAATAAATATAAAGAATTTTAATGTAATACCTCCGTTATCATTTCGGAACCAGCTTAAAATTCAGTTTGTACAATTGTTTACATCTTCGGTAAAATAAAAAAGGGCCCCGAGGGAGCCCGTACCAGTTTTACTAATATTTTAGCCATTTATTACCGGCTTTATTTTAGTTTGTCGGCGTTTCTACCGATGGAATAATAGCCTTTTGTCGGCCTGGCTTTGTACCTTGTCTGACCAGATGGCCGTACTTCTTCAAAAGTGATTTGTCTGGTCAACTTTGTGTTATTGTTCCCGGTTGCGTAATAGCCTTTCTGCACCTCAGGAGCCGTTTTCTTCCTGCTGATCCTAAGGCCGGAAGATACCTGTCCATTTGCAGGTGTGTTCAATTTCGCAGCATTATTACCTATTGAATAATAACCCTTAAGCGGTGCAGGGGTTGGCTGCTGGTTGGTCTTCGTTTGACCGTCCGCTTTTTGAGCATAGGAAGAAATGGACAAACTTAATAAGGTAGCTGATAATATTAGAGTGAGTGCTTTCATTTTTAAATTGAGCTTAAGTTTAGGATTCAAAATTTGAAGGTTACATAAGTAGTCAGGCATGACACTTATAACAGTACATGTGTGGCGTTGAATTCAGCCAGGAAAGATGTGTATATAACTGCAATCAAATTCTCAGGACCCTGTTCTCAAGAAATATCGGGTGTGGATACAAATCAGGCTGCTCTATTGCAATGACCAGCGTGCTATGAAAGGGACATAGATTGGAGACAAAGTTGGTAAATACAGCAGGGGTATGAGCAGACCGTGGAACTTTAGTTTTTCCTCCAACAGCCAGGTGTTTGATCACCTTACCAAAATGAACAAGATTAAGGTCTTTACTTAAAGATATTTTAGCTGGTTCCCCGGAAACTGTATTCAGGGTATAAGCCCTTCCGTTTTCAGCTATAATAAAATCGCTTGTATCCTGTGCAATCCACACAGACCCGGTAATAAATACCGCATAGACAGCACTCAATATAAAAGCGATTATACTCTTCATGCCGGGTAAAAATACAGCGGCCAGGCATAAACGCTAATCTAAAATTTGTTAAAATGAAAATTCCTAAAAATACAGTCTGGTATTGAGTTTCAGCACCTTAAAAGCACTTTTTTATTAAAGTGTTTTCAGACCATCTTTTTGAAGTTTTTTAGCGATCAAACTATAAAAAAGATACACAAAAAGACAAGACTTCAAACAAATCACAACTCCAGGCGAGCAAACAAACACATTAAATTAATAGTTAAACTATAAACAGTATCTTATATCGGATTCAATTGAGAAGTATGGTAATTGGGGCGTGAATGGCGAAAATGGCATTTTCATTTTTACCAACTGCAGCAGCATTTCAGGGTCTGGTTGTGCCGGTTCGAACATAAGATGTTTTTAATGCGTGCAATATTAGGATACAGAGCGGTAAGAGTTTTTAGTTTTCATCCGGATCGTACAAAAATATGACCCTGGCGCTTTTGTCTTTAATGGAGGCAAGTTGCAGTTTATAGCGCTTTTCTTTTACGGTAATGATCAGGAGGGCTGTATTGGGAGGTATAGAACCGAGGTTTTCTGCAATCATTTCTACTTCCTGAAAGCGGCTGCCTGGATCTATTTTGATGAACGTAGTAATAGGCTTTGCAGTAAGGCGCTGGTGGGCAAGCACCACCTGCTTATTGACCATGATCGATATGGTATCTCCATCAATAGTGCCATTGTCGTAAAAGTCAAGACGTATTTCGCCGGTATCCACTTTTATTTCAGGGATGTCTTTAAAAGCTGATTCTTTTACCCTGCTTAAAGTGATCTGCCCCATCACACAATCAACACCGGTTTTTATTTCTTTGCCATCCCAGCCGCCGCTTAGAAACTCCTGGTTGCCTTCGTTACTATACGTCAGCACATAATTCTTGACACAAATGGTACAGGTAGGAGGTATATTAAAACCTGTTACAACACCTTCGTGAAGCGTAATCGTTTTTAAAGAAGCATCATAGAGGCCTTTGAATTTTTTCTTTACATAATTGTTAACATCGAGATAGTGGTAAGAGTTGCCGGTGGCTACAGCACCGCTTAAATTGATCTGAAGTTCTATATAGTTAACGGCAAAACAGCCATTGTGCATGGTCAAGGTACCTTTCCAAACACCACTTATATCCTGAGCATCTACTAGCTGGCTAAACAGCAAGAGCAACCATATGACCACACAGCTTTTCATTCAAAAACTCCGGTATCTTTAAAGTTAAGTAATTATCTACTTAATTTTTCTTGCAGAAGGATGGAGGGTGATCATAATATTTCAGAGTCTCTATTTCAAACAATAAACCCGGGAAATACCCGGGTTTATTGTTTGAATTATAAGTATCTACACCAATCCATCAGTATGTTTGTCCGCTCTGGTTAGAGCTTTGGTTTGTATTGTCTTGTGCGTCTCCTTGCTGGGTGTCATCCTTTTTCTTCTTTGTGTCTCTACGGTTTTCTGTATTTGTATTGTTGTTACCCAGCACTGCCTCATTGTTATCATTTAGATTATTCACTCCCTGGTCAGGATCTGTAGCATTTAACGTGTCAGATTGATTACCAGATGCATCCGGATTGTTTATATTGGTATCCTGATTAGTTTTCATGGTATCGCTGGTATTCATATCCTGCATTCTGTTAGTGGTATCCATCATATTTGCTGTATCCATTTTGTTCCTATTCTGATTGTCCCAATCGCTCTGCATATTGGCGGCACTATCTGCTTCGCTTGTGTGCACTGCATAGGTATATGTTGCATCGCTTCCATCCTCATTCATATGAACAGTCCTTACCTGACCGTTTTCAATCAGCCGGACCTGGTAAACATACTGGCTATCGCCTGTCTTCAACTGCAGTACATCATAAACATTAAATCCATATTTGTTGATAGCTGAACTGATCACATTTTCAGAAACTGAGCTCTGAATTACCGGGAGCGCAAGGGTGTAGGAACTTCCTGATTCATTCATAAACACATTTAGAATACGTCCGCCGCTGGTGTATTTTGCCTTCCACATATTGGTTGCCGTATCTCTTTCCCATACAGCATTGCTTGCATTGGAATATTGTGACTGGAAAGTGTTTTGAATGGTGGTTGGAACATTCACCGCACCATAAGCGCCATAAGCACCTGTGCTGCGCATGGTATTAACAGTATCTGTGTCCTGAGGTTGACCTGTAATGCCTACAGCACCTGTCGTATCTGTGCCTGTAGTGTCTTTTCCCGGTATTGTGTCCTGAGCCCACAAAGCAAGACTACTTCCTGTTAAAAGCAGGGAAAGGATCAATGTTTTCATAATACTTCTTTTTAAGGTTAGCATGAATTAAACTTTTCCATCTGGAACTACAACTTTAATGCCCACGATTGAGCTAACCTCTGCAAAAACATAATAAATTTTTTATGTTCTTTGTATTTGAAGTGATGAGGTGATGTTTTTTTAGGATTGCATCAACTCTTCAAGCGGTGTTTCTTCCAGGACCACCCGGTCGGGGTGGCCTTTCTTGGCAGTCCATTTGATCAGCCGAAGCACCCCTTCCGCTATTTCAATGCCGGTAATATCACCATCATCATAACAACAACAGCCGGTATTGAAATAAGTAGGCTTTAAAGACAGATAATCTTCAGCTATCTGGTCATGATCAAACTTACGGGATTCAATTTCTTTTTGCAGGGTAGCGATCATGCTTTCATCTTGTTGCTTCCTGGCAAACAACAATTGACGGTACAGGCGCTCAATATGTGTGAGTGATTCGAAAAGCGGTTGGTGTGTATGGCCGGTGATGAGCAGCAGGTTTTCCTGTGTAGCGCTCCACTGGTACATGATGCTATTGTGTAAGGTCTTTAAATGAGCATCATAGGCAGGGGTGTTCGGGTTGATCTTCAAAAAGGACTGCAAAGGAGCCCAGATTTTAGAAACAAAAAATTTGCTGAACCAATTACCA
>CBKWHA010000186.1:0-11097 GCA_966674115.1 uncultured Chitinophagaceae bacterium | reverse complement strand
CATAAAGGTGAAAAAGCAGCCGCAGAAATGTTGGCAAGTATGTATGATGCTTCGCTTGACCAGTTCAGACCACATGCCTGGCAGAAACCTGGCATATGGCCTGCTTATATTTCATACTCTTCCTGGAATGCGATTCAAAATTTTTCGGTTGTCCGTTCACATTCTGTAAAATATACTTATGATAATAGAAGGAGTTTTGATAAAGAATACGACAGGTTGCTTACCATAAGTCCCAATTTTATGTGGGCATTAAGAAGAGTATCTGGGTTGGAAAAAAGGGCGAAGGCTAGAGCTGAAGAGGACCTTATGGTAAGTGCATTCCCCTCAAAGCAATTGGATGAAGCAGTGGTAATAGGTTATGGTGTTCAAAAGAAAGAGAGTGTAACTGGCGCTGTTTCACAAATCAGGATAAGGGGTAATGGAGTGTCCGATCTTGAAAATGGGCCCTCCCCTTTATTAGATATAAAAACAAGAAAAAACTTCAACGAAACTGCCTTCTTCTTCCCTGACCTACGCACCGACAAAGACGGCAACATCGAATTCTCTTTCACCATGCCCGAAGCCTTGACTCGCTGGAAGCTTCAAACTTTTGCACACAGCAAAGACTTGGCAATGGGATTATTACATAAAGAGATCATTACCCAGAAAGAACTAATGGTGCAACCTAATATGCCGCGCTTCCTTCGCCAGGGTGATCAGGTGGAATTCAGTGCCAAGATTGTCAACCTTTCAGGCAAGGAATTGACTGGCCAGGCTGAGTTGCAACTCATAGATGCCGCCACCAACCAACCCATAGATGGTTGGTTCAAGAATATCTTCCCTAACCAGTATTTTACCGTTGCAGCCGGTGGCAGTGAAGTGGTAAAGTTCCCCATCGAAGTGCCTTATCAATTCAACAATGTATTGGTTTGGCGCATTGTAGCGCGGGCTTCCGAAGGTCAGGCGGGGGCCTTTTCCGACGGAGAAGAAATGGCTTTGCCTGTTCTTTCCAATAAAACGCTGGTTACAGAAACACTTCCCTTACCCGTTCGTGGAGCCGGAACAAAGCATTTCTCTTTTGATAAACTACTACAATCAGGCAACAGCGAAACCTTGCAACATCAGTCTTTAACAATAGAATTCACTTCAAATCCTGCATGGTATGCAGTACAGGCTTTGCCTTACCTGATGGAGTATCCATATGACTGCGCTGAGCAGATCTTTAACCGTTACTACGCCAATACCTTGGCTGCCAAAATTGTAGCCTCTTCCCCCCGGATCCAACAGGTTTTTGAAAAATGGAAAACAGCCGATACTTCTGCCTTGCTTTCTAATTTGCAAAAGAACCAGGAGTTAAAATCAGTACTGCTGGAAGAAACTCCTTGGGTGTTACAAGCTAAAAGTGAAGAACAGCAAAAGAAGAACATCGCCTTACTATTTGACCTGGTGCGCATGAGTAAAGAGTTAAAAAGCAATTTGCAAAAACTCAAAGAGATGCAAAGTGAGAACGGTGGTTTTATGTGGTTTAAAGGTGGGCCGGACGACCGCTACATCACTCAATATATTGTCACAGGTATTGGCCATCTGAAAAAACTGGGGGCTATCATGATGGAGCAACAGCCCGACTTTGACCATATACTCAATAAAGCGATCCCATACCTGGATAGAAAAATTAAAGAAGACTACGAAAAGCTAATAAAACAGAAGGTCGATATGCAAAAACAACATATCGGCTATATGGAAACCCAGTATGTATACATGCGTAGTTTTTTCCCTGAGCAAAAAATTGCCCAATCCGCTCAAACGGCTTACAACTATTTTCATCAGCAAGCCAAACAATATTGGATGAAGGGCAACAAATTCATGCAGGGCATGATGGCGCTTGCCTTATATAGAACAGGTGACAGGCAAACAGCTAAAGCCATCCTGAAGTCTTTAAAAGAAACAGCCATAGTAAACGATGAAATGGGTATGTACTGGAAAGAATCCGGCTTTAACTTAGGCTGGTTCTGGTGGCAGGCGCCCATAGAAACCCAGTCTCTCCTGATCGAAGCTTTCTGTGAGATCAGCGGCGACACAAAAACAATCGATGATCTGAAAACCTGGTTGCTCAAAAACAAGCAAACAAATAATTGGCGCACCACTAAAGCCACCGCAGATGCATGTTATGCCTTGCTGTATCAAGGCACCGACTGGTTAAGCAGCGAACCCCGGGTTACCATCCAACTAGGCAATACAACTGTCTCCTCTTCTAGCCAGGAGTCAGAAGCTGGCACCGGTTACTTCAAAAAAACAATCAATGCTCAAACCGTCACCCCCGAAATGGGCAATATAACTGTCTCAATCAAACAACCCGCGAACACGCAAACTCGTGAACGCACAAACTCTTCCTGGGGTTCTGTCTATTGGCAATACTTTGAAGACATGGACAAAATAACGCCCGCTTCCACGCCTCTTCAATTAACCAAAAAGCTGTTCATAGAAAAGAACACAGACCAGGGTCCTGTACTTGCTCCCGTTGAAGAAGGTACCACCGTAAAAGTGGGCAACAAAATAAAAGTACGTATTGAATTGCGTGTGGACAGGGATATGGAATATGTACATATGAAAGACATGCGGGCTTCTGCTTTGGAACCTGTCAATGTACTTAGTGGTTACAAATGGCAGGGAGCCCTGGGCTATTATGAATCTACCAAAGATGCCAGCACGAATTTCTTTTTTAATTACCTCCGCAAAGGAACTTATGTGTTTGAATATCCTTTATTTGTGACCCATGCAGGCAATTGCAGCAATGGCATTACCACTATCCAGTGCATGTACGCACCTGAATTTTCAGCCCACAGCGAAGGTATAAGGCTCAAATCCGAATAAATCCAACCCAATCTCCTTCCTAAAACCCCGTGCAGTTCACTATTCACCAATTGTGACCTGCACGGGGTTTAAATATTTTTCATCTCTTTCATTCTGTTGCTTATCGCCAATTGCCTATTGCTAATTCCCCAATGCCCGCTTCCCCCTTTTCTGGCACAGAATTAACAGCGTAATAAGTGAACAAAAAAACATCTGTATGAGAGAAAATCAACAAAAAAAACATCTTGATAACCCATCAGAACCCCGGAACAAGAGATCCAATAATAAACGGGATGCAGAGGAAGATTCGATCAGGTCAACAAGCAATTCATCAGAATATTTAGAGCAAAGCGATGCATCGGGGAAGGCTTTTTACCAAACTCCTGAAGAGTTTAGGCGGGATAAAAGCAGTTACCCTCAGAAAGGTGATAAAATAAGCGTCTCAAAAACTAATGAACGCGATTCTGAGACCGACGAGTACAGGAACAGTAAATTGTCAGATACGGAAATGGGCGGAGAATAATGTTAATTGTTCGGCAATGAAAGGTGAAACGTCAAACCCTGCTTTTGGCGATCAAGCTTTAGTAATAGCCCATTTTACGTTTGGCATTTCATCTTTCATTTTACTTATAACTGAGCAGAAACCCTATCCTCAACTGCAAATCTTTTCCTAATCTCCACACATTCCTTAATAATCCTGCTAAATCTCCGTTCCGATATATAGTGCCTTCCCTATTTTTGCCTGTCTAACATTTATTCCCGGCAACAGGATCATAAACCCAAACTGAATGGAAAAATTAGCTCATGAGGATCGCATCAGCAAAAGCACAGATGCTCCATCCTATCTTGAAAAATCAAATGGTAATAACTTCGGAAAAGTAAACAACATTACCGGGTGGGTAGTGTTTGCCATTGCTTCATTAGTGTATATCCTGACCACAGAGGCCTCCGGCAGCTTCTGGGATACTGGTGAGTTTATTGCCAGTGCCTACAAATTGCAATTGCCACACCCTCCTGGCGCACCGCTTTTTGTGTTGATTGGCCGTTTCTTCATTATCCTATTTGGCGACAATCCTGCCAATGCAGCAAAAGCTGTAAACGTGATGAGCGCTTTTGCCAGTTCATTTACAATTCTCTTTCTTTTCTGGACCATCACCCACTTTGCCCGTAAACTGGTGGTTGGCTCGCTTGCCGAGCCTAATCGTCCGCAAACCTGGACCATCATGGCGGCAGGTATCGTTGGTGGCCTGGCCTATACATTTTCCGATTCTTTCTGGTTCAGTGCCGTAGAAGGTGAGGTGTATGCACTTTCCTCTTTCTTCACAGCTTTGGTTTTCTGGGCTATCCTTAAATGGGAGCGTGCCGATTACCTGGCAGGGGATAATAAGGTTTTAAAGAACCGTGCTGATCGCTGGATTGTGTTTATTTTCTTTATGATGGGCTTGTCCGTTGGTGTGCACCTGCTCAACCTGCTGACCATTCCGGCTATTGTAATGATCTATTATTACAAACGCTATAAATACAGTCAGAAAGGTGCCATTATGGCTTTCATTATTGGCTGCCTTATTACCGGCGTGGTACAGGTTGCTGCTATTCAGTACTCCATTAAGATCGCAGGTAAATTTGATATCTGGTTTGTGAACGGCTTTGGCCTTCCTTTCTTTTCTGGCTTTGTATTTTTCTTCTTGCTGTTGGGTGTATTGGTTTGGGCCGGATTGCGCTGGGCCAACAAAAATCATTGGTCCTTTTTACGCCTTGGCCTGTGGTGCTTTACCTTTTTGATGTTGGGTTATTCCACATACATCACTACTATGGAGCGTTCTGCTGCCAATCCTTCAGTCGACATGAACAATGTAGACAATCCCATGAGTCTTGTGTATTACCTGGGTCGTGAACAGTATGGTTCACAACCGCTCTTTTATGGTCCGCATTTTCAAGCTGATTATGTAGATGAGAATGGTGATGGCTATATCGACTTCAAGGAAGGTGAAATGAAATACACTAAAGGAAAAGATAAATACATAGAAATCGGCCGTGAGCAGGAACCGGAGTATAACAGCGAAGACAAGCAATTGTTTGTTCGTATCTGGGACAGGAGCAATGACCAGTATCATGCTGATTTTTATGCCGACTGGCTGGGGCTTCAGAGAGTGCAGGATCCTAATACAGGTCAGACTAAATATGAGGACCCTACATACGCGGATAATATAAATTGGTTTGCTACTTACCAGATGGGCTTTATGTACTGGCGTTATTTTATGTGGAACTTTGCTGGCAGACAAAATGATGTACAAGGTTTTGGCAATAAGCGCGATGGTAACTGGATCTCTGGTTTTTCATTCATTGACAATCCCCGCCTCGGTGACCAGTCAAGAATGCCTGATTCGCTGAAACACAATAAGGCGCATAATACATTGTATTTGTTGCCTTTTATCCTCGGTATTCTGGGCTGTGTGTATCATTTCCTCAGCGACCGTAAGGACTGGATTGTTTCATTCCTCCTGTTTTTCTTTACAGGACTTGCCATTGTGCTTTATCTGAACCAGCCTGGTAACCAGCCGCGTGAGCGGGATTATGCTTTCGTAGGCTCTTTCTATGCATTTGCCATATGGATCGGTTTGGCTGTTGTGGCAATTGTACGACTGGCAAGACAGACCGTTAAGGACAATATTTTTAAAACAACGCTGTGGGCAGGTGCATTTACTGCTTTTGTGATTACTTTCCTGAGCGGGATTTATGGCAGCAGCATCTTCCTGCCTTCTGTGTTGTCTGGCATTTTATATGCGTTATTTACCGTTGCAGCCGTATTCCTGGTGCGGGCAGTTTCCAACAAAGGTGAGAACTTAAAAGTAGCTACACTTACAGCTTTTGCCGTTTGCATGCTAGCCCCAGTGTTGATGGCCCAGCAGGAATGGAATGACCATGACCGCAGCAGGAAAACCCTGGCTCCTGATATGGCCCGCAACTACCTGGAAAGCTGTGCTCCCAATGCCATTGTATTTACTTACGGCGATAATGATACCTATCCTTTGTGGTATGCCCAGGAAGTGGAAGGCGTTCGTCCTGATATCCGTATTATCAATACAAGTTTGTTAGGCATTGATTGGTACATCAATCAATTGCGTTATAAAGTAAACGAGAGTGCACCTATTGATGTGATCTGGACGTCGGAGCAGATCGAAGGCCACAAACGGGAATACGTTCGTTACCAGGCAGCCGGTCAGGCAGATAAATACTACGACCTGTATGATGTAATGAAGAATGTGCTAGGCCAGGGGGATAATATCAGTTCTTTCCCCGTGAAGAAGTTTACCGTTCCGGTAGATACGGCTTATTTGAGGAAAACAGGCGCAGTGAGTCCAACAGACACATTATATCCTCAAATGATCTTTGAAATTCCTGAGAATCGTAACGATCTGACACGAAGCGATCTGATCATTCTCAATATTATAGCTTCCAATCAGTGGAAACGTCCTATTTATTTTACTGCTCCAACTGGCGAATTGGGCTTTGGCCAATACCTGCGTAAGGAAGGCCTGTCCTATCGTCTGTTGCCGGTAAAGAACTACTTCCCTCAGCAAAACTGGATAGTTGATCAGACATTGCGCCAGCAGGGACTAGGTGGTACGGCAATCCGTGATGAAAGTACAGATATAATGTACAAGGCGCTGATGACCAAATTCCGCACGGGTGGGGCTGATATACCCGGTGTTTATTTTGACGAAGAGAACCGCAGGCATCTGCTTTCTATTCGTGCTACGTATGCCGAATCTGCTGGTAATCTGGCCGATCAGAACCATAAGCCGGAAGCCCTGAAGCTGCTGGAAAAGTCAGAGCAAATGATCGATCCGGTCAATCTGCCTTATGCAATGGCTGGACGTTATAATGGACACAACCAGACGGCTTTGGTATACCTGGAAGCTGCCTACAAAGCGGGCAACACTGCTCTGGCCGAAAAGCTGAAAACTGCTGTGAACAAAGACCTGCAGGATCAGAAGAGGTATTATGATTATCTGCGTATGGAAAGAGAAGATTTATTTACTTCTATGCAGCAGGAAGCCCTGATCAACGACAGGATGATTGTAGTGTTTGAAACTTTGGTAAAACATTACGAACAAAAAACGCCTGTAATTGAAATGCCTAAAGGCGCTGCAAACAATGCAGCCGACTCTGCCCAAGGTCAATAAGCATTAATTTAATTATTGCATATCACTTCTTGAAGATGTAAAGCCCTCGACTGATCAGAAGTCGAGGGCTTTACTTTTTAGTGTTATTATACAACCAAGGCTTTGCCGCGCTGACGCTCCCCTTTAGAGGCTGGGGGTGCGGCGTGGGGATGTAATAAAAAAGCCAGCTTTAAGCTGGCTAAGGTTGTCAAGCAATCGTACTTAAAAAGAGTGAAGTGTATTCGGCAAAAGGTCGTTTACAATAAATGGTTGTTTGGCTCTAAATGTGTTGACGATACAAAGAGTTTATAAACCTTTATAACCTGAATGATAACTCCTCTGCGAAAGTTTTTGCTCTATCAAGTACATCCTGTCTCCTTCCGGGTTTTTCTTGTTAATCATTTCCCTGTTCTGTACGGCATTGGGTGCTTCAGTTGTGTTCGTTGTCCTTTCTTTGTTGATCGCTGTAACACCTTGTGTAACACTTGAAAAGTGCTCTTGAACTTGGTTTGTAGAAATTGTACTGTTTGTCATAATAAGGGTTTTATAATGCATAGAAAATGAACACTTTACTTTAAAATGCATGACTGCATGAGCAGATGCATAAAGAAACCTTTCTTAATGTAAAAACATTAAAACTTGAAGAAGTATAAACATCCTCACGAATTCCTTTAAATAAGGCAAATGAAAGGTATTCAGCTACGAAATATACAGTCGGCTTGTCGTTTCAGTTGTACTCCTTAGGTAAGAAAAGGGTTGATAGCGTTTTATAGGTATTGGATTTTAAGGGTCGTCGGAAGCATTATAAATCAGGCTGGAAAACCTTGGTTACGTCTATTAGTTATGTCCTTTATAAATATAGGACGAATTCTTTAATAATTGGAAATAAAAGCAATAATATTTTTCAAAAAACTAAAAAAGAATTGGCCTAAAGAGTTCTGTTGCAGAATATTATAATATAAACTTGAAATTAATGTGTTATTCTGACACATTGTTGAGCTGGGAATTGACTGAATAATATTTAATGAGTTTTATCGCTTTTTTAAGTACTAAAAAGTATGATACAGGTTGATAATCAATGGCCAACGAAACTTCAACTTACCTGATCAACTCCAGATTCTTTTTAAGCATCAATTTCAGGTTTGTCTTTAAAAGGTCGCCCATAGATTCGCACCTGTTGAATATGGTGGTCTCATGGCTGGCATTCAGTTGAAGTCTTAATTCGTTAATTTTTTCGGGAGTGGATATTTTATCTTTTACCATGATGTTCATCAGCTCCATCATCCTGTAGCGCGAAGAAAACAGGCGGAAGGCCATTAAGGTGCGTTCTTCCATCTGGTACTGTTCTATAGATTCTTTGTCAAGGTACTTCTGCACCAGTTCCACGAAAGCATAGTTCTCCTTAAAAAATTGCGGGCGGTAAAGGTTGGCCCGGCCTTCATAACATTGCTGATCAAAGTCAATAGGGCGGAGGCGGTATTGAAAATCTTCAATATCCGGTGTAATGTCTACAACAAAATTGTAGCTACGCATATCACCAAGCAAGCGGGCAAAGCAGCGTTCATTGAATTTCACCAGCTCTTTTGCCAGCCGTATTTTGTTGGTGTTTGACATTTTAATGTACTGCTGCACAAACAGATCTCCAGGTATGCCTGGTATATGCTCTTCTACAAGGGTTCCCGGTGCTGTTAAGAATTTCATACGGGTAGGGGAGAGAATATGCTCCAATTCCAGGCCGTAAATGCGGGAAGCATCTTCTTTTTTGATATAATAATGGTCGCAGTTATCATTATAACGGTTTACGATGCGGATACGGAAAGGATTGGAATTGCCAAAGGTGCAGTAGTCAATCCGTGCAACTGCCAGGTGTTTGGTAAAGGTATAGTCGCCCTCCATTTTTAATTTGGCATACAGGTTAATTAACGCCTGTTGCAGGTAGTCCCATTCTTTAAGGTCATAATGTGCCTTTTCCCACAATGTATCCCTTCCTTTTTTATCCATCAGGGGAGTGGAATAAGCAATACGTTCCAGGTCTGCATAACCAATAGGCAAAGACGCTTCCCTGCCCCATTTTTTCAAATAAGTACGCAATTGCCTTCCTACAGGGAAGAACGGTTTTTTGCGCGATGGTTTAGCTATATGCTGCATAAGCTGCAAATTACCCAATTTTATCCCCCTTAATATTGATAGTGATCATAATAACCACAAAGATCGCATCAATGCAAAAGGACAAACAAAAAGCCCGCTTCATCAGCGGGCTTTCTTATTAATCTCAGTTCTGCTTATCGCAAGAACAACAGTTCACGGTATTTAGGTAAGTACCATTCTTTGTCATCAACCAGCAATTCCAGCTTGTCAGCATGTCTGCGGATCTTGTCAAAGAAAGTTTCTTTAACCTCTGTGCAGTATGCAATTGCTTTTTCACGTGTACTTTCAATTGCATTGCATTTTTTGCGGGCTTCGATCATTGCAAGAACATTAGTGCTCAACTCATTAATGTGCTGGGAAATGTTTTCCAACAATTGCTTTTGGCTGGCGTAGCTTTCCTGTGGCAGCCCTGCTTCTTTCAAACCCCTGATGTTGTTCACCAGCAGGTTTTGGTAGCGGATAGCACATGGTAAAATGTGGCTGGTAGCCAGCTCTGCCATCATCCTTCCTTCGATCTGAACTTTCTTGATGTATTTTTCCAGTTCGATCTCATGGCGTGCTTCCAGTTCAGCATGCGTATAGATGTTGTTGTCTTCAAACAGCTGTTTAGCCTTTTTCGTTACCATAGCATCCAAAGCAAATGGAGTGGTCTTAACATTTGGCAAACCACGGCGTTCAGCTTCTTGTGCCCATTCTTCGCTGTAGTTATTGCCTTCGAACAACACTTTTTCGCTGGATACAATGTACTCACGAATAATGTGCATGATCGCGATCTCTTTCTTCTCGCCTTTTTCAATCAAAGTATCTACATCTTTCTTGAATTGCTTCAATGTAGCAGCCATGATCGTATTCAACACAGTCATAGGGCTGGCACAGTTAGCAGAAGAACCTACAGCACGGAATTCGAACTTGTTGCCGGTGAAGGCAAATGGAGAAGTACGGTTGCGGTCGGTGTTGTCCATCAACAGTTCAGGAATGTTTCTGTGGATGTCAATTTTCAGCATGCTTTCATCCTGCTCGTCAAATTTGTCGCTAACTCTTTGCTTAACATCTTGTAAGATTTTAGTCAGGTATTGACCAATAAATACAGAGATAATAGCAGGAGGAGCTTCATTGGCACCCAGACGGTGATCGTTTGGCGCAGAAGCGATAGATGCTCTTAAAATATCTGAATAATCGTGAACGGCTTTAATAGTATTAACAAAAAAAGCCAGGAACATTAAGTTGGTCTTTGGCGTTTTGCCAGGAGACAACAGGTTTACGCCTGTATTGGTAGCCATACTCCAGTTGTTGTGCTTACCACTACCGTTGATACCGGCAAATGGTTTTTCGTGCAACAAAACTCTTAATTTATGACGGGCTGCAACGCGGGCCATAATGTCCATCAACAGGGAGTTGTGGTCAACAGCCAGGTTCAATTCTTCAAAAATAGGAGCGCACTCAAACTGAGCAGGAGCTACCTCGTTGTGACGGGTACGCAAAGGAATGCCCAATTTGTAGCATTCTTGCTCGAAATCGCGCATGAAAGCATAAACTCTTTCAGGAATAGAACCAAAATAGTGGTCTTCCAACTGCTGGTTCTTGGCAGAATTATGTCCATAAACTGTTCTTCCGCACATTACCAGGTCAGGTCGAGAGTTAAATAAACCCTCATCAATTACAAAATATTCCTGCTCCCAACCCAACGTAGAAGTTACATTGGTTACGTTTCTGTCAAAATAATTACATACGTCAACAGCAGCATTATTCAAAGCTTCAATAGCTTTCAGTAATGGCGCTTTATAGTCAAGAGATTCACCTGTATATGATACAAAGATGGTAGGAATACACAGTGTTTTTCCGTAGCCGATATCCATGATAAAGGCAGGAGAAGAAGGATCCCATGCAGTATAGCCACGTGCTTCGAAAGTTGCTCTCAAGCCGCCGCTGGGGAAAGAAGAGGCATCAGGCTCCT
>CBKWHA010000185.1:0-11102 GCA_966674115.1 uncultured Chitinophagaceae bacterium | reverse complement strand
GCAGAATGTATTGAGAAGAATTGGATATACCGAAAAGGAGATCGCTGACTTTATTCCCGGGCCTGCTTATAATGCCTGGTGGCTAATGGGAAATATTGAAGGTTGGGGCGGCCCTATGCCGCAAAGCCAGATCAACAGCAGGAAAGGGATTGTGCAAAAAATGATAACCCGAATGCAGGCATTAGGCATTGAACCGGTTTTACCTGGTTTTTATGGCATGGTGCCTCATAATTTAAGCAGTAAAACCAAAGCACACATCATCAACCAGGGAAACTGGGGCGCTTTTATACGACCTGCTATATTGGATCCTACTGATACAGCATTCCAACGCATTGCTGGGATCTTTTATGAAGAAACAAAAAAGTTGTATGGGAAAAACATTCGTTTCTTTTCTGGTGACCCGTTTCATGAAGGAGGCATAACAGAGGGCGTGGACTTGGGAAAAGCCGGAGCTAGCATACAGAAAGCCATGCAACAATATTTTCCTGGTGCAATATGGATATTACAGGGGTGGCAGGATAATCCTAAAAAGGAACTGCTTGCAGAAACGGATAGATCTGCGATCCTTATACAGGAATTATTTGGTGAGAATACCAATAACTGGGAAACAAGAAATGGATATGAAGGCACTTCCTTCATCTGGTGTTGTGTGAACAACTTTGGAGAACGGCCAGGACTGCAGGGTAAATTGGAACGTTTTGCTGCTGAAGTACACAGGGCGTCAAATAGTACGTTTAAACAGTATATGAAAGGCGTAGGTATTATGCCCGAAGGCATTAATAATAATCCTTTAACCTATGAACTATTACTTGCAACAGCATGGTACCCGGAACAATTAAATGTAAATGATTGGGTGAAGACTTATTCTGTTGCCCGTTATGGGAAAAAGAATGCAGATATAGATGAGGCATGGAAATTATTATTGCAAACCGCTTACAGCAATCCTGGATACCAGGAAGGACCGCCTGAAAATGTGTTGTGTGCAAGGCCTGCATTACAAATAAAATCAGTTTCGAGCTGGGGCAATTTGAAGAAAGGGTATGATACGGCTGTATTTGCCCAGGCTGTCAAATTATTTACCAATGCTGCTCCTGAATTTAAAAACAGTGAAACCTATAAAATTGATGTGATCAATTTCACCAGGCAGGTATTGTCGAATCGGGCAGATCAGGTATTTGCAGCTATTGTAAATGCATACAACGAAAAAAATAAAGAAGCTTACAATAAAGCAGCCGAAGAGTTTTTGGAATTGCACCAATTAACTGATGAACTTTTGAATTCGCATGCGTATTACAGGCTTGCAACCTATCAGCAACAAGCCTTACATTCTGGCAACACACCGGCAGAAAAAAAGAACAATCTCCACAATGCTATGATGCTGATCACCTATTGGGGTGAGAACAATCGAAAGGAGGATTACTTGCACGAATATGCTTATAAGGAATGGGGAGGGATGATGCTCTCTTTTTACCAAAAAAGGTGGAAGCTGTATTTTGAATATCTGCGGGATACACTGGATGGGAAAAACGCTACTGCTCCAGATTTCTTTGCATGGGAACGTAACTGGGTGAAACAAAATGAACAAGTGACCAGTAACAATCAAATGTATCCGTCTTTAGATAAAGTTGTAGTTAAAATATTAAAGTAAATTGTTTTCAAACATAATACCTATGCAAATAATCAGTATGAGTTCTACGTTTTTAACTTTCGATTAATACGGGAATTTAATAGAATTTAAATCAATTAACTATTGTATATGATGAAGAAAATCTCTTTAATTGCCTTTTTACTATTCTTGTTGCAAACAGTACATGCACAAAAGAAAATTGGCAATGAAACACAAGAACAAAAGGAAAAACGCATGGCGTGGTGGACACACGATCGTTTTGGCATGTTTATTCACTGGGGGTTATATGCGCAGGCAGCAAGACATGAATGGGTAAAACGTTGGGAGCGCATGAACGATCAGCAATATCAGCCTTACTTTGATCAGTTTAACCCAGATATGTATAATCCAAAAGAATGGGCTAAGCAGGCAAAGGCTGCGGGTATGAAGTATGCAGTACTGACCACTAAACATCACGAAGGTTTTTGTTTGTTTGATTCAAAATATACCAATTATAAGGCCACCAATACAAAAGCAAAAAGAGACCTGGTAAAAGAGTTTGTAGAGGCTTTTCGTGCAGAAGGTATTAAAGTGGGTTTCTATTATTCCCTCATCGACTGGCATCATCCTGATTATACTGTAGATGCCTTACATCCCCTACAACCAGCAAGTGAAGCCGATCCGGATTACGCCAAGCTGAATCAGGGTAGAGACTGGAAAAAGTATAAAGCTTACTTACATAATCAAATCAGGGAGTTGCTGACCAATTACGGAAAGATTGACATCATGTGGTTGGACTTTTCCTATCCTAATCCCAATGGACATGGAAAGGGCAAAGACGATTGGGGTTCAGTTGAATTGTTGAAAATGATAAAAAAATTGCAACCAGGGATATTAGTCGATAACCGGCTTGATCTAGATAGCTATGAAGACGGTGCAGACTTTGCAACACCTGAGCAGGTAAAGCCATCTGAATTACAAACAAAGTATGGTGGATTACCTTTTGAAACCTGTCAGACTTTTTCCGGTTCCTGGGGCTACTTCCGGGATGAGAATACCTGGAAGACTAATCACCAATTACTTACTTTACTCATAACTGCGGTTAGCAAAAGTGGCAATTTGATTTTGAACGTAGGTCCTACCGCAAGAGGATATTTTGATTACCGTGCCGTTCGTGCTTTGGATAGTATTGGTTCCTGGATGAAATATAACAATCAATCTATTTACGGTTGTGTTCAAGTTCCTGATGGATGGAAAACTCCTGAAAATACTTTGCTTACTTATAACCCTGAAACAAGAAAACTATATATTCATTTGATGCAATACAATCAGCCTGCGCTAACGCTGCCTGGTTATAAGGGTAAAATAAAATATGCTCAGTTTCTGCATGATAATTCAGAAATAAAATTTACTCAGTCAGAAACAAATCCGGAGGATCTGGTATTAAAACTGCCGGTTGCAAAACCCAATATGGAAATTCCTGTGGTTGAGCTTACGATAAATTAATACATCATTTTAGCAATATGAACAAATGAGAGAATCTATTAGCGGAGTGATGGATGGAATCAGTTACTTTTTAGCTAATGAGTAAACGCCTGTGTCTATTTGACACATTAGAAGCTCCTGTTATTCTAATTTGTTGTTATGCGATCAAGTGTGAGCGGAAAGCCTTTACTTTTGCTGCCTTTAAATAACCGCTCACTATGACTTTGCGTAATAACTGGACACTTCAGGAAGTATCTGAAATTTATAACAAGCCTTTATTAGACCTGGTTTTTCAAGCCGCTCAGGTACACCGGGAAAATAACGCTTATAGCGAAGTGCAGGTTAGCAGCCTTATCTCTATTAAAACCGGCGGCTGTCCGGAAGATTGTTCTTATTGCCCACAGGCTGCCCGTTACCATACCGACGTGCATGTACATGCACTCATGCCTCTGGAAAAGGTTGTGGCACATGCACAGAATGCCAAAGCCAATGGTGCTTCCAGGATATGTATGGGCGCATCCTGGAGAGAAGTAAGGGACAACAGGGATTTTGACAGGGTGTTGGAAATGGTGAAAGCTGTTAATGAAATGGGTGTTGAAGTGTGCTGTACGCTGGGTATGTTGACTCACGAACAGGCAGAAAAGCTAAAAGAAGCAGGTTGTTTTGCTTACAACCATAATGTAGATACGTCAGGCGATTATTATGACAAGATCATCACTACACGCACGTATGATGACAGGCTGAAGACATTGGAAAACGTGCGTAAGGCCAAACTGACCGTATGCAGCGGCGGTATCATTGGATTAGGAGAAACCAATGAAGACCGTATCAAGATGCTCCACACGCTGGCCACCTTGCCGGTTCATCCCGATTCTGTACCCATCAATGCATTGGTGCCGGTAAAAGGAACTCCTTTAGAAAATAATAAGCGGGTAAGTATAGATGAAATGCTTCGCATGATTGCGACAGCCAGGATTATAATGCCCAAAAGTGTTGTGCGTCTTTCTGCAGGTAGAAACGAAATGAGCCTGGCAGAGCAGGCAATGTGCTTTATGGCTGGAGCCAATTCCATATTCTCCGGAGAAAAGTTACTCACTACGCCTAATCCCGATGTTGATGAAGACAGGCTGATGTTCCAATTGCTTGGATTAAAGCCAAGAGCACCTTTTAAAGAAGTACAACAGGAGCATACTCAATGCGTGGCAGAAAAAGAATAAGGAAGCCATGTCCCACTATAGCTCGATAGACGAATTTCTTTCCAACTCTCTACAAAAAAGAGAGCAGGCCGGATTGTTACGTCAGTTGACCTGTAATGAAGGGTTGATTGATTTTTGTTCCAATGATTATTTAGGACTGGCTCAGGTGGATTCTAAAAACCCGGATACGTCTGAGATAGATAATACGTGGCCTACCGGATCAACCGGTTCACGGCTTGTTTCGGGGAATTCGGTACTGGCAGAAGAAACAGAAAAATTTATAGCAGCCTATCACCATGCCGAGGCGGCCCTTCTATTCAATACTGGTTATATGGCCAATATGGGTTTGTGTTCCAGTATTGCCGACAAGCATAGCCTGTTTATATATGATGAACATATCCATGCCAGCATTATTGATGGTATGCGTTTGAGTGTAGCAAAACGCTATAAATTCAAACATAATGATGTGGACGATCTGCGTAGAAAATTGAAGCTCGCTTCAGGTGATAAGATATATGTGCTGGTAGAATCAATTTATTCTATGGATGGGGATCTGGCGCCTTTGCAGGAGATTGTGAATCTCTGTAAAGAATATAAGGCCGCATTGATCGTAGATGAAGCCCATGCAGTTGGCATATATGGAGAAGGCAGGGGGCTGGTATGCCAAAATAATTTAGAAGCCAATGTATGGGCTCGTATTATCACCTTTGGCAAAGCATTAGGTTGCCATGGAGCTGCAGTAGTGGGAAGCTCTCTACTTCGTGATTTCCTCATCAATCATGCCCGGTCATTTATTTATACAACCGCAATGCCTCCTCATTCATATAGTGCCATTTTTAGTGCTTACAATGAGCTGGCAGTTGCCGGAAGAGAAAAGTTGTTCGGGCTCATTGATCATTTTCAAAAAGCGGCAAAGGAAATTTTGATAGATGACGTTCGCTTTTTGTTCAATCATTCACCTATACAAGGAGTTATTGTTCCGGATAATGAACGGGTTAAAAGCCTGGCAGAATATATAAGGCTGCAAGGTTTTTTTGTAAAAGCCATTTTATCCCCTACTGTGCCCGCAGGTACCGAGCGGATTCGTGTTTGCCTGCATGCTTTTAATTCCAGCAGGGAAATTGACCAATTACTTATGGCCATAAAATCATTCTTTTCATGCATTTGATTGTAGCAGGCATACATACTGGCATTGGTAAAACAGTTTGCTCGGCCATCATGGCCCAGGCGCTAGGATATGATTATTGGAAACCTGTACAAGCCGGTGATCTGCAAGCATCTGATAGTATATTTATACAACAAAATGTTTCGAATAATAAAACTACTGTTCATAAAGAAGCATTTTGCCTCACGCGTGCTGCTTCTCCACATTATGCAGCATCAGAGGATGAAGTAGCTATCACACTTGATGCTTTTTCCATACCAGCTACAGAAAATAATCTTATTGTAGAAACGGCAGGTGGTGTTATGACCCCATTAAGTGAAACTTTATTGAATATTGATCTGATAAAATATTTAAACCTGCCTGTAGTGCTGGTTTCCAATAATTATCTCGGGAGTATCAATCATACATTGTTGACTGTCCAGGCACTCCGATATGCTGATGCACACCTGCTGGGAATTGTATTTTGCGGAGAGGAGGTTCCTTCCACAAGACAATTTATTCTCCAGTATTCAGGTTTGCCAATGCTTTTGTCAATTCCGTATTTTGCACATTTGAGCCAGGAAACAGTTGCTGATTTTGCCGCTTCTATTTCAAATGACCTTAAATTAAAACTCTATGAGTTGGGCAGAAAAAGATAAGGCTTATATATGGCATCCATTCACACAAATGAAATTGGCTGGCGAGCCGATTCATATTGAAAAGGCAAAAGGTTGCTATCTATATAGTTCGAATGGCAAAAAATACCTTGATGGTATTTCATCCTGGTGGGTCAATATACACGGGCATGCCCATCCTTACATAGCTCAACAAATTGCACAACAATGTCTTCAGTTGGAGCATGTGATTTTTGCCGGGTTTACCCATACTCCTGCTATCATGCTTGCAGAAAAATTGTTGGATCTGTTGCCTGGTAATTTTTCGAAAGTGTTTTATTCTGATAATGGTTCTACTGCTGTGGAAGTGGCTGTGAAAATGGCATTGCAGTACTGGTACAACCAGGGTAAAAAGGGCAGAAAAAAAATTATCGCCTTTGATGAAGCATATCATGGAGATACATTTGGTGCCATGTCCGTAGGAGCGAGGAGCATTTTTACCGAAGCCTTTCAGGAGTTGTTGTTTGATGTAGAACATATTCCTGTTCCTAATAACGATAATATAGGAAAGTGTGCAGAAATGTTGGAGCAATTGGCAACCCAGGGAGATATAGCTGCTTTCATTTTTGAACCACTTGTTTTGGGGGCTGCCGGCATGAAGATGTACAAGCCTGAGCATCTGGACAGGCTGCTTTCAATTGCCAGGCGGCACCAGGTTTTATGTATCGCCGATGAAGTAATGACTGGCTTTGGGCGTACCGGAAAGAACTTTGCCTGCGCATATCTGGACCATACACCGGATATTATCTGTTTATCGAAAGGCATTACCGGAGGCTTTTTACCTTTATCCGTAACTATTTGCACGAAGGAAATTTATGAGGCCTTTTATGCAGATGAACCAACAAAAGCTCTGTTTCATGGTCATTCCTATACAGCTAATCCTATTGCCTGTGCGGCAGCCCTGGCCAGCTTAGAAATACTCGATCGGCCGGAAACGCAACAGCAGATCAAAATGATCGGGCATCAACATCATTCTTTCCTGCAAAATGTCTTGGATCATCCTTTCATCAAGCATGTCCGGCAGACAGGAACCATCCTGGCCATAGAACTCAAAACACCGGAAGATACTTCCTATTTTAACTCCATAAAGGATGATGCCTACAGCTTTTGTCTGGATAAAGGCGTGTTGCTACGTCCTTTAGGCAACATTGTTTATTTTATGCCGCCATATTGTATCACTCAGGATGAGTTGCAATTTGTTTATGGTGTGATTACAGAAATGTTGCTGTTTTTACAAGAAAAATATACTAGAACCTTAAACTGAATTATCATGCAAGCACTGTTACATAAAATCATTCAACAGCCCGAACTACATGCCATCTGGTTGAATACTTTATCCATGATGGAAAATACCGGGGCTAAAAAGATCAAGAAATGTGAGCATCCCATTTTTGTCAATGAGGTCATATTGAAGCATGCGGCAGAGGAGGCAAGACATGCATTTTACCTGAAAAAACAAATACAAAAGATCAGCAAAAATGCTTGTCCAACTTACGAATGGCAATACCTGCTGGCACCCAAGTCAAGCTATGCCTATTTGAATCAGTTGGATATTGATGTTTGCCGGTATTTAAAGTCGAAACACGGTTTGAAACTGGATCGATTAAAATATGCGGCTTATTTGTTGGTGACCTATGCCATTGAAGTAAGAGCTGATGAATTGTATCCACAATACCAGGAGGTGTTACGCGCTTACAAGAGTCCTGTAAGTGTGCGCAACATTATTGCAGAAGAACAGAATCACCTGGAAGAAATGGAAAAGCAATTGAAAGCTTTTTCAAGTGAGTGGGAAGAAATGTGTCGTGTGGTAAGGGAGATTGAAAGTGGCTTGTATAATGTTTGGATGGAGCAATTGAGGAGCGAGATTAGTTTAGCAGCTTAAAGAAATATTTTCTGTTAAACTAAGATTTTAGTTGTTTGACTAAGTAATTAGTTTTAGCTTTGGTGTCAAATAGTTTCAAATGAAAACACTGACCAAAGCAGAAGAACAGATCATGCAGGTGTTGTGGAAGCTGGGTAGCGGTTTTATACGCGATATAATGGAAGCGCTGCCCGAGCCCAAGCCGCACCAGAATACGGTGGCTACTATGTTGAAAATATTAGTGGAAAAAGAATTTGCAGGTATCAACATCTTTGGCCGGCAACACCAGTATTATCCTCTTATCAGTAAAGAGGCTTATTCCAAAGCTTCAATTAAAAACCTAGTGAAGGGCTATTTCGACGGCTCATTCAGTGAAGCAGTATCCTTTATGGTGAAGGAAAAGAACCTGAGCCTTGAGGACCTGGAACTTCTTTTAAAACAACTGAAAAAGTCGAAAAAATGATTGCATTTGCCTACTATTTGCTGAAAGTATCTATCTGTTCAGCAGTACTCTTTCTCTATTACATGATTGCACTTCGTAACAAAGGTTTCCACCAGTGGAATCGTTTTTATCTTATTGCTATTACTGTACTTTCTCTTGTGATTCCCTGTCTTGAGTTTTCCTTGTTATGGCAAATGAACGAAGTCCCACATCCTCCCATTCAAATAGTGCAGGCTGTTACTTCAGCCGATGAATATGTTGATGAATTTTCTAATGGTAGCCATCAAGCAGTTCTTTCTGCGGAGCAATAGGGTGGGTTACTATACGGAATTGTCTGTATAGTAATTGCCTGGCTGTTTATCCGTTCCCTGTTTAAGATCCGGAAGATCATTCAGACCCATGATGTTCAGGTGCTTGGACAAATAAAGTTTATTGAAACGGATGTTCCTGGAACTCCCTTTTCCTTTTTTAGGTACATTTTCTGGAATCCGGAAATTGATCCACAAAGCGAAACCGGTAGTCAGATTTTATGTCATGAAATGGTTCATGTGCAGCAAAAACATACACTGGATAAGCTGTTCATGCAAGTGATCCTGATCTTTTTTTGGTGCAATCCGGTATTTTGTCTAATCAGAAGAGAACTGAGCATAATCCATGAATTTATTGCCGATCAGAAATCTGTATGGGCTTCCGGAGCTCCGGCTCTTGCTGCTATGATTTTAAAGGTGGCCTGTCCTGGTTCCTCCTTTCAACACATAACCAATCCTTTTTTTACATCACCCATAAAACGAAGGCTTACTATGCTTACAAAAAATCACAATCCCCGCTTCTATTATTTTGCTAAGATCATGGCTTTACCTGTCATAGCACTTGTAGGAGTTGCCTTTACTTTGAAAACAAAAACTGTAGTTGCAAATCCTGTTTCGCTTAAAGAACCCATAACCGTAGTCATTGATGCAGGGCACGGTTATAAGGATAATAAGCCTACAGGAGCAAAGGTTGAGGATAACAATGAAGATGATTTGGTTCTGGAACTTGCCAAAAAAGTTAAGGCCCTAAATTCCAATAAAGACATACGCATCATTCTGACAAGGGAAGATAAAAATAATGTACATCTTCATGAACGGGTAGAAATTGCAAATGAACACAAAGCAGACATCTTTATTTCATTGCATTTGGCTCTTTTCCCTCTTTCCGGTGAGTCAAAAACACAAGGGCCTGAACGTATGGAAGTATACGTTCCCAAGAATAATCCTCCCATCCAGCAAAGAAGTGAGCTTTTGGGTTCGGCTTTGATCGATCAATTAAAGCAAGTACATAACACTTTTCCTGGACTAAAGAAAAGGCATGCTCGTATCCACGTTCTGGACGGAAACATCTGTCCCGCAGTATTGATCGAATGCGGTTATATAACCAATAAAAAAGATCTGGAATTCATAAAAAAAGAAGACAATCAACAAGCTGTAGCACAGGCTATTTTAAAGGCTGTCGAACGCTATGCTGTTCAAATGAACAGTGAGGCAGTATCAAAATCTCATGATCATGTAATTCTTTTTGAAACAAAGGAAAAGTAACAATTGAAGCTGACACAATATATCTCTATATGGCAGATTCCAGTCAATTAAAAGGCAATACAACAAAACCCGGGTTTATAATAAGTGCGGAAAGGACTGCTAAGTGAGGATAAAAAGATTGTTTCTGTTATTTATTTTAGTTTGATTTTTTCTTGCAAAATATGCGCATATTTTGTTTACTAAAGTTGTATTAAGTTTGTAAGAAATAAGCAGCAATGACTACCGGAAACATCAGAAAGAAGCTCATTACCTACTTGGCTGATGCTGATGACAAAAAGGTAAAAGCTATTTATACTCTTTTTGAGGAGGAGATCAACCGTGAGAAAGAGTTTAAGCTGGGTGAAGAACACTTAAAAATATTGGAGGAGAGAAGGAAAGGCCACTTGAAAGGAGGAGACAAATCATCGAATTGGCAGGATGTCCATGACAGGATACGTAAAAAGAGAAAATAAACATGGCTTATACTGTATCCGTTAAGCCAGGAGCGGAAGAAGACATTGAACACGCTTATAACTGGTATGAAGATCAAAGACAAGGTTTAGGAGAAGAGTTTTTAACAGAGTTGGTGTATTGTTATAAAAAGTTAGAACAGCATCCTACTGCCTTCGGTAAAGTATTTAAGACTTACAGGCAAGTTGCACTAAAGCGATTTCCTTATGTGGTAGTGTTTGAAGTGAGTAAGTCAGAAGTAATCATATATGCCATTTTCCACACCAGTCGCCACCCTAAAAACAAATTAAGGAAAAAATAGTCTGTTTTTTTATCCACCATCATTCCACAAACTCATCTATTTATCCACAGAAATCCTCCGGGCGCCGTTTCGCAATGTCTTAGGCCGTATTTTGCCCACCCAAAATTTTGGATAAAATACCATGAAAGGCTCCGATATCAGCTTTTTATTCGATACAGCCCCGGCATTGCACATGTTGCGCTTGCGCAATGCACACTGGGTATTGCCTTTTTTATATAAGGTGTTCAAGGAAAAGGCTGTATTCTCCCTACCAGAATTTTCACTCACCACACTACTGGCCGAAACGCTTAGCATGCACCATGAAGGAATAGAAGATTGGGAAGAAGCTAAGATCGAGTTTGGAGAGGATGAGGAAAGCCGTGCCCGGAA
>CBKWHA010000184.1:0-11144 GCA_966674115.1 uncultured Chitinophagaceae bacterium | reverse complement strand
AAAGATCAACAGCGTTTGCAATCTATTGTAAATCAATTAAACTACGATTTAAAAAAGAAAACAGCCAGGAAGAATGCTTTTAGAGAAAAGCTGCGTCTTAAGGAAGAGCCCTGGTTAATTCTGTCCATTATTATTATCCTGTTGTTAATAGTGACCAGTTTTATAGTTATCTATAAGCATCTTGTTTAATAACCCTTTACTGGTATTGTATATAAACTGGTTTAGGTGTCAGCTTCAACAGGTCGGCAGGTTGCATCACTTTTGACTCTCCTACCCTGTGTGTGTCATTTTTATAGAATAATTTGAATCCTGTAAACTGTACGGGCTGGGGATAAATAAACTGTTTATATGTGTTTATTTTTTTTGCAGGAATGCCCCATCCGTCCATATCCATTACAATCTGAACTTCCGGCCGCAGCTTTATTTGTTTATAATTAGTTACCATACCCTGAGTAAATCTGTGTATCACTAAGACTTTAGGAGGCAGGCTATGTTTTTTTACTACTTCAGCAAGATAATTGGTTACATAGTTAATATCGGCAGCATCATAGGTCCCAATTGCACTCCCGGGCCTGGCGCCAGATTTCATCGAAAATTCCGGGTCTATACCTATATGTACCTGTGGCATAGCCAGGTATTTTTCAAATTCAGGCAGCTCCTGTTGAAGTGTACTTAATCCCACCTGAATATCAATAAAAACTAATCCATTTATTTCTTTTGCCCAGTTTATAATTGTATCAATTTGGTGGAAAGGCATTCGCAGGCGGTATTTACCTGCTGCTCCTGGTGAGCTCTGGGCTGTTACTGCAATGTAATGCAAGGCAGGTATGGCAGGCATCAGGCTGTCTGCTTCCGTCCATTTTTTTACTTCGCTTTGAAGCTTCTTCAGCATTGAATCTTTAGGTAATTCACCAAGGATACCCATCTGTTTTGAATACAAATTTCCGTAATAAGCTACGATTCGGTTAAATGGAAGGATTGCACCTATTTTCGGGTACTCATGTTTTACAGGCCATCGTCCTGTGGTGTCGCCATTGCTTACATGCTTCAATAAATTGTTGTAAGCAACTGTATCTAGAGAAGGCTCTGGCTTTGGTTTTGGTTCTTCATTTTTCTCTATAGCATTATTGGTGCTGTTAGTTGCTGGCTGATGAACAGCTTGCTGGCTTTTTCCATTGCAAGCAACAAAAAGGCTTAGCAATATTGGACTGAAGTAGATTAAATTCTTCATAAGTGTGGTTCGAAGATATTGAATTAGAATATTTATCTTTCAATTTAATAAAATGATCGTAAATGAAACTTCAGCTCTCTTTTATTGTTTTAACTGCAATTAACTCTTTTGTTGCCTGTGCCCAGGAAAATGCCAAACCAGAAGATACAGAAGTCTGGAAACCTGTACCCAAAGTGGTTACTCCAGGCAATTCAAGCAGCACAGCCCCTTCGGATGCCATCATTTTATTTAACGGAAAAGACCTCAACCAGTGGGTTTCCAGCCGGGATACTACCAAACCAGCCCAATGGGTTGTCAATGACGGCGTATTCACTGTTAAAAAAGGAACCGGTAACATCCAAACAAGACAGGCATTTACCGATTATCAGTTGCATCTTGAATGGAGAATTCCTAAAAATATTACAGGTAAAGGGCAAGCAAGAGGCAATAGTGGCCTATTTTTAGCCGGCTGGGGAAAAGGCGATGATGGTTATGAATTACAAATTCTCGATTCTTATAACAATGCTACTTATGTAAATGGACAGGCCGGGAGTATTTACAAGCAATTTATTCCTTTGGCTAATCCTTTGCGTCCACCAGGTGAATGGAATGTCTATGACGTTGCCTGGACCGCACCACGCTTTAACAGCGATGGGAGTTTAAAAAGCCCGGCCAGGGTGACTGCTTTTTTGAATGGGGTAATGGTACAAAACGGTGTAGCATTGAAAGGCCCAACTCAGTACATTGGTAAACCTTCTTATAAATACGCACATGGTCCTTTGCCTATAAAGTTACAAGACCATGGCGATCCTAGCGAACCTATCAGTTTTAGAAACATCTGGATCAGGACAACAGAGCCTGCGGATTTGCAGGACTAGATTTATGATAATAGCCTGCTGTTTTACTAGGATCCAACTTTTAGAAAAGAATAAATTCTTTGTAACAGCAATCCCACCAGAACCACTCCAATGGCTCCAATGGCATTCATCCATAGAAAGCCAATATCCGGTAGGAAACTGAATAAAGGAATATCTTCATTAAAAAACAGGATCATGATAAAGCATTCTACGATCAGAGCCGACCAGAATGTAGCATGCCCTCCTACTCTTTTTACATAAAAAGCAATTAAAAAAATTCCAAGAATAACACCGTAAAATAATGATCCTAATACATTTACGGCTTCAATCAGACTTTGACCTAGTTTATTGGCAAATTGAGCCACCAAAATGCAAAAGATGCCCCAGGCGAGTGTATACCATTTAGAAAGTCGGTATTCATTCAATGGTTTTTCTGCAGTTGTAAAGCGCTGATGAAAGTCAACCATAGTACTAGCCGCAAGTGAATTGAGAGCAGCGGCTATTGAGCCCCATGCTGCCAGGAAAATTATGGCTATCAATAATCCTTTTAAGCCAGAAGGCAAGTGATCCTTTACAAAACCAAGAAAAATATAATTAGTATCATTTGTGTCCTTATTGCTGATTTTATTACTTATAGCCTTAAACTGGTTGCGATACAGATTGGTAGTTTCATTCAGATCCTTAATTTCCTCTGTCAATAGCTGCATTGAATCCTGCCTGTCATTTTTTAATGCTTGGGTAAAAGCCAGCGTGATCTGTTTTTTTTTATTATTCACGGAATCATATTGCACCTGCAGCAATTGAATGGAATCTTTGTAAACAGAAGATCTGGCATCTGCAATTAAACTGCTGTTGAATGAAATGGGCGCTGTCTGGAATTGATAAAAGGCAAATACCAAAACGCCAATAAGCAGAATAAAAAATTGCATCGGAATTTTTACCAAACCATTTATCAACAGGCCGAGTCTGCTTTCGGTATTGTTTTGAGCAGTTAAATAGCGGCCTACCTGTGATTGGTCTGTTCCAAAATAAGAAAGCGCTAAAAAAAAACCTCCAATAACGCCACTCCAAATATTGTAACGGTCGTTCCAATTAAAACCGGTCTCATTGTTACCTGTTGTAATTACGTTGAGTTTACCCAGTTTACCGCCTACATGTAAAGCATCAAAAAAACCGACATCTTTCGGCATTAAATGAACAACCATGTATCCAGCCAGGAACATGGCTGTGAAAATGATGATCAATTGTAGCTGTTGGGTGTAAGCAACAGCTTTTGCGCCACCGCTAGCTGTATAAATGATCAACAACCCGCCCATGATCACATTGGTCCAGAAAATATCCCAGCCAAATAAAGAAGACAAAATAATGGAAGGTGCATAAATTGAAATACCTGTTGACAATCCTCTTTGCAGGAGGAAAAGGAAAGATGTAAGTGCCCGGGTTTTAATATCAAAGCGCTTCTCTAAAAATTCATAAGCTGTATAAACTTTCAGTTTGTTAAAGATTGGTACAAAAGTGATGCAGATAACAACCATTGCCAGCGGCAGACCAAAATAGTATTGTACAAACCTCATCCCATCACTATAGGCCTGGCCCGGAGCAGAAAGAAATGTAATTGCGCTTGCCTGTGTGCCCATGATGCTCAATAACACCAGGTACCAGGGCAAGCTGCGGTTAGATAGAAAATAGCCCTCCAGATTTTTTGTTGTTCGGCTTTTGTATAAGCCGTAAATAACAATGCCAATCAGAGTACAGGTAAGAACCAGCCAGTCGGTAATTGTCATGAAAAATATTTAGTAAACAACCAAAAAGCAATGATCAATAAAAGCAGAAACGCGATGACAAAGATGTACCATTGCGTCCAGGTTTTGAAGAGCGGAACTTTTCTATCTTCATTTTGATTCATACAAAAAAATAAATAGTAAAACCAAATCTTTCTAATGTTATTATCTCCTTCTCAAAATTCCTGATGCCAAAAAGCCTAATGCTAATCCAATAAGCAACCCGTAATGAACTCTTTTAATTAAAAAGCCAATAATCAATCCTATTATAATCAGAAAAATAAATGCAATGCCTCCACGTTTTTCATCAGGCTTCCTTTCCATTCTCTATTTTTTGTTTAATGCAATTAAGTTCGCTAACAGACGGTAGGCGCCAGGAACTCCTGCTGGTAATTCTCTGAAAAACACCAATCCTGTGTAAGTAAAGTATCCTTCTCCATATTTTGCAATAATCAGGCTGCCCTCATCCTGATCCTCACCGGGATCTGCAATACTTAAAATTGTTTCGAAGTTTCTATCCCATCCAGTTGCATGGTAAACACTTCTTTCCTGGGCCCATCCTTTAAAGTCTTCCTGGGTGATTTTATTAGGATAGTTCAATACCTGGTGAGCAGGTTTTAAAAATGTAACAGGCGCTGTTTCATCTGTAACCCTGGTGCGGCTGATGTTGAAATTATAGGGCGCAATCTTAGCCCTTACAGGGCCAATCTGGCTACTTGTATTATATTGAACAATCAGGTTACCACCATCTTTGATATACTTCATCAAGCTCTCATAATGTTTATTCAACCATTCATTAGTATTATAAGCCCTTACACCGGAAATAATTGCATCAAACTTTTTAAGGTTATTACGGGAAAGCTCTTTATCTGTAAGTAATGTTACTTCGTAGCCCATTTGTTCTAATGCTTCAGGCACCTTATCGCCAGCTCCAACTATATAACCAATTTTATTTCCTTTTGTTCTTAAATTGATATTCAATACCTTAATATCATCCGGATAAAAATACTTTACGGTTGGGATGTGATCATGTTGGATGGTCGCGGAAGACAGGTTCGCATTAATCAGTTGCGGACTGTTCCTATAGCGGGCAAATCCTATAAGATTGATACTATCGCGACTTGCTGAAGCACTATTACTGATATTAAAAGAATATGTTCTGCTGGCGCCTTTATCCAATGAAAAGGATGAGTCCTTTTTCGATAAAGAAAAGCTACCCGACTTGAGTTCTACATCAGCTACAGTCGGATGAATATCTTTATTGGCATTGATCTGTAAAAGAACTTCTTTATTTTCTTTTTCCCCTTTGCGATAAATCAGCATATCGGGTGTGGCAGCTACAGTTACTCCCGGCACAACAAATAGAGGTTGGTACAATTCGCCTTTTACAGGATCAATGAATTTGTATTGAACCGGTGTTTCAAAATTAAAGGAGGTGCCCTCAATTTCCAATTCAAATCTTGTAATAAAAGATGGGCCGTTATCTGCTTGTCCAATCAGGTGAATGTCACTGATTACATATTGTCCTTCTTCCATTTTTTCGCGTAACCAAAAAGGTTGACTGATAGGTTTTTCATGGGGGACAAAGATTGATTTAGCAACAACATAGTTCTGATTTGTCTTTAAAGGAGTGTTAAAAGAACTATCAAATCCGTTTAACTGGATCCGTTTTAACCTGATATCGACCCCATTGCGGTTGTTCAGGGCAAAACTAACGCGGAGCGAATCGCCCTGGACTGCATTCTGCACGGTTGTAGTGGCATCCATCCAGAGACCAGTGCAGGAAAGCAACAATTGCTCTACCTCTTTAAGCTTTTGGGTCTGCCAATAACTAACTGGCATGTTCCGTAAGGCTTTGTATATCGCAGTCAATTGACCAACAGATTTATGAGGCTGAACAAAATCATAATTATTAACTGCTGTCTGTATTAAAGCCGCAATAGATGCTCCACCACTAACCCTGCTCCAACTTACATCAACTTCGTCCATGATATTTTTATCTGGCTTTGTACCGCCCAAAGTGGCAAAATATTCAAGCGCTTCTCCCCTGCTTCTGGCCACGCCAAATCCCTGGCTTTTATGCTGGCTACGACTTTCGGCAGCAATTTCCCCGTAGCTTTTTCCTGAAACCTGGTCAAAACCTCCCACATCAAAAGTAAACTGGTCCGGACGTTGTGTATTGTTGCCACCAAAGTTGAACGTGTTCCATAAAATACGTTTAGCCTGCCAGGTAGATACGTATTTCAGTTGTTCCGGAAAACGGTCTGGATCTGCAGCGGCTGTAAAGGCTTCAGTAGCCAGAATGGCTGAGGCTGTGTGCTGGCCATGCCCGCCTTCGCCTGTGGTAGGAAAACGGGTGATAATTACGTCAGGCTGAAATTTACGGATCACCCAAACCACATCACTCAATATTTCCTCTTTGTCCCATTTTGTAAATGTTTCCTTAGGATTTTTAGAAAAGCCAAAGTCAAAAGCGCGGGTGAAAAATTGTTCTGCACCATCAATTCGGCGTGCAGCCAATAACTCTTGTGTCCTTATCAATCCTAATGCAACACCTTGTTCATTGCCGATCAGGTTTTGTCCGCCATCACCACGGGTAAGCGATAAATACCCTGTACGGTATAACTGGTCTTTTGCCAGGAAAGTCAGTAAACGAGTATTTTCATCATCCGGATGTGCTGCTATGTACAAAACAGAACCAAGTACATTCAGCTTTTTTAACCCTTTGTAAATATCAATAGAGGAAGATGTTGTTTGTGCGATACAATCTTTCAGCAATAAAAAAAGACAAATAATAAGAAGTAGTCGTTTCATGAATCGTCCAGGTAGTTAAAATCAAAACAATAAAGTTATTGTGCTAATAGTAAAGAGATCGTTAAAGACCATTACTCGCCTACTAAAAACAGAGCATTGCAGAACATCAGCTTTCCACCTTCCCAAAAGTTGCGAAACAGAACATCATCGGCAAGGTAGGTTATAGTACCATTTCCTATCTCTTGCACGCCGAACAGCATTCCATCCTGCATGTGATTAATCAATTGGGAGCCTACAAAACCAGCTACCTGTTTATTTTTCTTCAATACACCTACATTCCACCCTTCTTTCAAAAATTCAAAAATTTTATCATCCTGTTTCAAGGTATAATAATAGGCAGGATAACCAAATGCAAGAGGATGTGTATTGTCCAGTTCCACTTTAAAAATGGAGCCAGGTGTTATTGAAGGGATAAAATCCCGCTCCCGGTTCTCATATCTTCTTAATTGCTGGTAGACCTCTTTCTCGCCAGCCGTATCTGCAGTTTTCTTTAGCCTAACTGTTCCATCCAAACGGGCTAACTGCGTTACTGCATTCTCCAAAGCAATCAAATGTCCACCTTGTGAGATCCAGTTTTTTAATTGATCTGATTGCGCTTTTTCTGCTAAAAAACGGTAATTACCATTTGGCATGATCAGGACATCGTAATTACTCCAATTGGTGTTGCTGAAATCTGCCAGGTTGATTAAAGTAACCGGGTAATCCAGTTCCTGTTCCATAAAGTGCCACACCTCTCCGGCTGCATTAGCGCTAATACCTTCGCCCGTCAGCATTGCTACTTTACGGCGTTTTATGCCACGTACCTTTGAACTACCAAAATCATAACCTTTTTCAACAAAGCCCGTGGTTACAGGTGTTAATTGAACATTGTATTTATTTGCCAGGTTCCTGACCACTGGCCATAAATTTGAATAATACTGATTACTGGCCTTTAAAATAATGATGGAGCCGCGATCAAAGCTCTGTCCTGTAGTTTCAAATGGTTGTTCACTATAGCGGATACGTATTCCTTTTTGCAGTAATTGTGCAGCAAGTTGTGCGCTTTGTAGTCCATTCCAGCCAATTACATAGCCATATGGATCAAGTGGTGCATTTTGCACAGTTACTTTTGAGGGTTCGGTGCCCGGTGTAACCGACTGGCGGGTAGCATATGCTTTCAGACCATAAACGTAAGGCAGAGACCAGGCAGTGATATCATAAGTTGCCGAATCTACTACAACTGTATTGGGCTCGAACAATACTTTTACCATTGCTCCTCTGGACTGCTGAGCAGGTATTATTATATCACTGTTCGCTAGAGAAAAGTTTTCCTCACGCCCATTTTCGTAATTAAATCCTCGCATATTTGCGGGGTTACCAGATCCGAACCGGATTTTATTTTTCCTCAATAATTCCAATAAAGCATTGATGCGCTGTTCATCCCGGGATGTGTATTTAATAATATACGACTTATAATCACCAACTCCTTTTGACACTGCATTGCGGAAAAAGTTTTCAAACTCGGTCATCAATTTAGCTGCGTTTTGAGAAGCTATTTCTATTGTACTGATACCTGTAGTGAAATGATGGTCAGCCCTATCGGTAAGTGTTAATGTATCTCCATCATTGGTCAATGCACCCAAGCCACCCGCCGGACCGCCGGCCTGTTCATAGGTCATTCCGATGGCGCCATTATAGGTAGGATATGTATCACCGTAAGAAGGATACAACAGGTCAAATATTTCTTTAGTGAAGTATAGCCAACCCTTTTCGTCAAAATATTTCGCATGATTCCGCCCAATTGTATTTTGAAAGTCACGTTGCCAGGGCGTGATCACTTCATGGTATGGCTGCGCTGCAGGAGCAAAATAATAGGGACTGTTCACACCTTGTTCGTGAAAGTCAACATGCACTTGTGGCAGCCAGTCATTATATAATTGCATCCGTTGCTGTGTCTCAATTTGTGTTTGCCAGGCCCAATCTCTATTCAGGTCAAAGTTATAGTGGTTGGTTCTGCCGCCAGGCCAGGGTTCCTTATGTTCTCTGGCAGCCAGTGAAGGATTGTAATGTTTTCCAACCATGGAAGTGAACCAGTTTACATACCGGTCTCTTCCATCAGGGTTCAGACATGGATCAATAATGACTACAGTATTTTTAAGCCAGCTTTTTGTTTTAGAATTGCCAGGATCAGTAAGGGCGTATACTGTTAGCATAGAAGCTTCGGAAGAAGATGCTTCATTACCATGTACGTTATAACTCAACCAGACAATAACCGGTGCTGTTGCAGATCCTTTACTGTTATTTTCAATGCCTGCCAGTTGAAGGTTATTGGTACGGATGTTCTCCAGTTTACTAATATTTTCAGGACTGGATATGTATGCTACTATTAAGGGTCTGCCCTCGTATGTTTGCCCATATTGTTGCACTTTTATCATTTCCGGTGCAGAAGCTGCAACATGGTTGAAGTAATCAACTATTTTCCAATGAGGAGTATATCGGCTTCCAATTTTATAGCCCAAAAAAGTTTCAGGACTTTGCAGTTGGGCAAAGCTTGTTATTGATATAAAAAAGGATAAGAATACGAGTTTGGAACGTTTCATTGCGGAAAGATATATTGAAATTGGTTTTTCCATTTAACCTGTTAACTTAACATTTTCATATTTTAAGTTATGCACAAACACGGGATATTTATTTATATTCTTTTATTTTATTCCTGTACTGTCCCCAGATCTTCTGGTAATGAGATCATCAATCCATATCGATATTCTATTCAAAAAATGGTGGTTGCAAACAAGGGAGCTGTAGCTTCTGCTCACCCTTTGGCCAGTAAAGTTGGTGTTGAGATCATGAAAAAAGGTGGCAATGCCATAGACGCCGCCATAGCAACCCAATTAGCATTGGCAGTAGTGTATCCCGGAGCTGGAAATATAGGTGGCGGAGGTTTCATGGTCGCCCATTTAGCCAATGGTGGGCAAGTGGCATTAGATTTCCGGGAGACAGCACCTGCTGCTGCACACAGGAACATGTACCTTGACCCGGCTGGTAATGTAATGGAGAACAAAAGCCTTTATGGTCATCTTTCCAGCGGTGTTCCGGGCACAGTAGCTGGCTTGTTTGAAAGCATGAGATATGCAAAGCTTCCCTTCCGGCAATTGGTTCAGCCTGCTATACTCCTTGCAGAGAAAGGTTTCGTAATCACTGAAAGCGAGGCGGCTTCTTTAAATGAAATTCAGCATGATTTAATTCAATATAATACAGTACAGATTGCTTTTCAAAAGAAAACACCCTGGAAGCAGGGTGATACATTGGTTCAAAAGGAATTGGCCAATACATTAAAAAGGATACGAGACCATGGGACAGTCGGATTTTATGAAGGCAAAACAGCACAATTGATCGTAGCAGAAATGACCCGTGGTGGTGGTATCATAACATTAGAAGATCTGAAAGCATATAAAGCAAAATGGCGTACACCGCACTCGTTTACTTATAAAGGTCATACTATTATTTCCATGTCTATGCCCAGCAGCGGGGGCGTTTTGCTGCATCAGATGATGAAAATGGTAGAAGATAGGCCATTACAGTCTTATGGTTTTTTATCTCCTATGGCTGTGCAATTGATGGTAGAAGTTGAACGCAGAGCCTTTGCTGACAGGTCGAAATATTTGGGTGATGCAGACTTTTATCATGTGCCGGTTCAGCAACTTACCAATGAAAACTATCTGAAACAAAGAATGGCAGATTATGTTCCCGGTGTTGCCGGGAAAAGTGATGTGATCAAACCTGGTATGGTATATGAAAGCACCCAAACTACTCATATTAGTATTATTGATGCTGAGGGGAATGCAGTCTCTGTCACTACAACCCTGAACGATTCTTACGGCAGCAAAACAGTTGTTGGTGGTGCCGGTTTTTTTCTCAATGATGAAATGGATGATTTTAGTGTAAAGCCTGGCGTACCCAATTTATATGGAGCAGTTGGAGGTATTGCCAATGCCATTGAGCCTGGCAAGCGCATGCTAAGTTCTATGACGCCGACCGTGGTATTGAAGCAGGGTAAACCTTTTATTATAACAGGCACTCCCGGAGGTACGACTATTCCAACTTCTATTTTTCAGACCCTGGTGAACATTATAGATTTTAACCTCTCAACCTATGATGCTGTTAATCAACCCAAGTTCCATCATCAATGGCTGCCGGACGAAATCATTTTTGAAAGGGCCTTCCCTTCTTCAGTAAGTGCAGCTTTGACCAAAATGGGGTATAAAATAAGTACAAGGGAATCTATTGGTCGAGTTGAAACCATAAAAGTGCTTCCTGATGGCCGTTATGAAGCAGTGGCAGACAGCCGTGGTGAAGATGCGGCAGAGGGGTATTGATATCTGTTCGCACAAAAACAAGCTGCGTAGTTTATAATAATCCTTATTTTTAATCGCTTATGAAATTAAACTACTTCAAGACCATTATTACTAGCTTTTGCATTTTTAGTACCGTCGCTTCATTTTC
>CBKWHA010000183.1:0-11168 GCA_966674115.1 uncultured Chitinophagaceae bacterium | reverse complement strand
TCCTAGTTCAGAATTACACGGCAAAACTTTCTCCACATGCACAAGTGCGGCTTGCATTTGGATTTTGGAAAAAGAATCCCTTACCGTTCAGACCATCAGAAAAATCCAGTACCGTATTTACCAGGTACAGGAAGCTTTTTAAATCAGTAACTACTTTGACACCATTGTTTTCAAAAACCTGGTCAGCAGGTTTCAGATCGTTGTCAAAGTCCATCTTATAACTAAGGCCGGAACAGCCCCCTCCAACTACACTCACTCTTAAAAAATAAGATGGATCATTACCATGACCAGCTTCCTGCAGCAATTGCTGCACCCTTTCTTTTGCTTTTTCGGTTACTTGTATTGCGTTATCTGTTGCGAACATGAGTTTATTTTGAAATTTTAAAATATAAATGTGTTTTAACCAATCCTCCAGGCTACTTCCTCCCGGAGTCTGTTTACAGTTTTTGAAACCTGTTCAATGGCATAATCGATCTGTTCTTCTGTAGTTTTTCTCCCCAAACTAAAGCGCAATGAACTATGTGCCAGTTCGTCGCTAAGGCCTAATGCTTTTAATACATAAGAAGGTTCTGGTGTTGCAGAAGTGCAGGCCGATCCGGATGATAAAGCTATATTTTTTTGGAGCGCCATCATCAAGCCATTGCTATCTACATGTTTAAAGCTTAGGTTCGTAACATGCGGCAACCGGTTTTCTTTGCGCCCATTTACATATACCTCGCCAAGTTCCAGCAATGCATACTCCAGTTTATCACGCAGCCTGCTAAGGCACTCAGCATCCTGGAGCATCTCCTGCTGACAAATTTGACAAGCCTTTCCCAAACCTACTATCCCCGGTACATTCAATGTACCGCTGCGTAAACCTTTCTCATGACCACCTCCATCAATTTGAGCCGTCAGCCTCACACGTGGGTTTCTCCTGCGAACGTATAAAGCACCGGTTCCTTTGGGACCATATATTTTATGTGCTGTCATCGCAAGCAGGTCGATATTGTCATTGTCCACCTGCACAGGAATTTTACCAACTGCCTGGGTGGCATCCGTAAAAAACAACACACCATGCTTGCGGGAAATCGCACCAATCTCACGTATGGGCATTATAGTACCTAACTCGTTATTGGCATACATGATAGATAGCAGGATAGTAGTTGGTCTTATTGCAGCCTCCAGCTCGTCCAGACCTATCAGCCCCTCGCGGCTTACGGGTAAATAGGTCACTTCCGCACCTAATTTCTCCAGATGCCTGCAGGTATCCAGCACAGCTTTATGCTCAATATTACAGGTAATGATGTGGTTTCCCTTACCGGCATACATTTCATAAACGCCCTTAAGAGCCAGATTAGCAGCTTCAGTAGCCCCGGAAGTAAATATGATCTCGCTGGAACTGGCACTTATTAAACCCGCCACCTGTTCCCGGGCATAGTCCACGGCTTCTTTTGCTTTCCAGCCAAAAGGATGGCTGTGACTAGCGGCATTACCAAAGTGTTGAGTAAAATAAGGCAACATGGCTTCCAGCACCCGTTGATCACAGGGTGTGGTTGCATTATGATCTAGGTAAATTGGAAGCTCCAGCATTTCGATTCTGCCTGTTTCAGTTGGCAAAATTACCCCAAAAACAGTGCAATAAAGGAATCACTGCTATTTATGATACGAATTTTACAATATCTGTAAGTATTGGAGCATGGTAACGGAGCAGAAACTGACTATATTTCGGATGAGAGGTTGTATATGGTAGGTTTGATGAGCGACATTCCATATCTGAGCAATATGGAATGTCTGAAAGTAACTTATAGTGCAACTTGCTTAGAAACGGTCAAATCAAGGTTATTGCTTACAGAAATAATATAATTTCCTTTGCTCACATTTGTTTTGTTAAAAACAATCTGCTGTCCAGTTTGGCTATAGGTCTGCTGGGCCAACACCTGGCCGCCAAAGGAAATCAACCGCACAACAACTGTTCCTTTTACTTGCTTTGAAAAATTCATAACAACGTTATTACCAGCAGCAACAATGTTTACATTGGCAGTTGTATTGGAAAGATTAGACTGGTTTGTTACATTTTTTACTTCGGTATAAGTAAACCTACCATCTATATCTACCTGCCTGATGCGGTAGTAAGCAATTTTGTTTACAGCCGTTCTGTCCGTATACAGGTAGTTCTGCGTGTTGGTGGAGTTGCCCGCAGCTTTTACGCTGCCCATTGTCCTCCAGTTTCTGCCGTCTTCGCTGCGCTCAACCAGGAAGGCATCTGCATTGATCTCCTGGGCTGTGCTCCATTGCACAGCAACGCCGTTAGCTGCTTTGGAAACAGTAAAGCTGGTGAATACAACAGGTAAAACAGAGAAGTCGGTAGTTACAAAGCCGGTAGTGCTAACATTGCTTGTATTGTTTGCGATGGCCGGCCCAACAATAGTTATACTTGGGGTTGTACTGCTTATACCATCACCGTCAATTAAGGCGACATTACCAATTTCAAGTAAAGCATTCTTATCTGTGATTACAAATGATGCTTGGTTTGATAACAACTCAATAGAACTACCATCACCCAGCCTGAATTTACCATCCAGAATAAGCTGCCCGCCTACTTTAATTGTAAGATCTGATTGTTGTAAATTTTCGTTCTTTACTTTAAGCGTATATCCTGCGGGAACATAAACATTATCGCCATCAGAGGGGATACCAGCAGGACTCCATGCGTCTTTATTAGACCAATCGGCCCCATTTATGGTAAGCGTCTTTTGAGCAGATAATGCTGAAACAAAAACAAGTGAAGTAAGGATAAGCAGGTAGAATTGTTTCATAGTACGGATATTTCTAAGCTTCTTAAAATTGCTAAATAAGTAGATTATTGTTTTCTAGGGGTTTTCTTTATTTTATTTAGCTTAGGCAAAGCTAAGGTATTTCACTCATCCGTTACAGTATTTTTACTATTATTTTCGACGAATTGCGCAATATAAGCTACAGCAAAGCAAACCTATAGTTGCTTATCAAATGTTTACACTTTATTTTTTATATTAATTAAATACCGCGGAAGATAAAAAAATTTGATTTTCGGCTATTGTAAACAGAGAAATTCTAAATAAAACACTTACTAAACTTAATATAAGCTTAAGTATTTCTCACTAAACTCTAAGTAATACTATGCTGAAAAGGGTACTTATCGAAGAAGATTGGGTCATTCACCAGTGCCTGGCGAATCGGAGTTGAAAATACCGAGTTTTTCTACAGCCAACTGAGCGGCGATCTGAGAAGCATCTTTTTTATTGAAAGCTTTTCCTTGTGCGATAGCTTTACCATTAATAACAGCAGCAATAGTGAACAGCCGCCTGCCATTTTCAAGGTGTTCATTCACAGTTTCAAATTCCAGGACCTTTCCGTTTTTATTAGCCCAGCCGTATAATTTGTTTTTATGATTGATTTCCAGTACTTCCAGGTCATCTACAAACATATGGGGCAAGATCATGCGTTCGCTTACCCATTTGCTTGTTTTCGTAAATCCCTTGTCCAGGTAAATGGCGCCAACTAAAGCTTCCAGGGTATTGCCAAAGATCTGGCTGACTTTTAATGCCACATCCGACTTGTTGAAAACTGTTATTTTCTTCAGGCCCATTTTAATGGCAATATCGTTTAACTGTTGCCGGTTGACCATTTTGCTGCGCATTTCGGTTAGAAAGCCTTCTTCCTTGTATGGGTAGCGTTTGAAAAGATAATCTGCAATGATAGCACTGAGCACGGCATCGCCCAGATATTCCAGCCGCTCGTTGTTTTCATGGCTGGAATCTTTTACAGATCGGTGTGTTAAAGCAATTTTGTAAAGGTTAATATTTCCAGGGGTATAACCCAGAACGGCTTTCAACTGTTTGTTGAAAGCCGTGCCAGAATGCTTTTTAAATAGGGACGCCCATAAGGCCATTGCCTGCTTTCTCAATGTCTGATACAGAATTTAATATCCTGAAATTAAGCAGAAAATTTCTTAAATATCATACAGGCATTATGACCGCCAAATCCAAACGTATTGCTCAGGGCTGCATTAACGGTGCGATGCTGCGCCTGATGATATGTAAAATTAAGATTGAGATCTAGCTCCGGATCATCCGTAAAGTGGTTAATGGTAGGAGGTACTACATCATTCTGAACACTCATAATACAGGCGATGGCCTCAATAACGCCTGCAGCGCCAAGGCAATGGCCGGTCATAGACTTGGTAGAGCTGATGTTCAACTTGTAGGCATGTTCACCAAAAACATCCACAATTGCTTTTACCTCTGCAATGTCTCCCAATGGTGTTGAAGTACCATGCGTATTGATATAATCAATGTCAGAAGGCTGCATACCCGCATCTTCCAATGCCTGGTTCATAACGTTCTTCGCGCCCAATCCTTCCGGATGAGGAGCTGTAATATGATGTGCGTCAGCAGTAGCACCGGCTCCGCCAATCTCACAATAAATTTTTGCACCGCGCCTTAAAGCGTGTTCCAATTCTTCAAAGACCAGTACGCCAGCAGCCTCTCCCATTACAAAACCATCGCGATCTTTGTCGTAGGGCCTTGATGCTGTCTTGGGATCATCATTGCGCTCGCTTAAGGCTTTCATGGCATTAAAGCCACCTACACCCGCTTCTTTGACTACACTTTCGGACCCACCTGTAAGAATAATATCAGCTTTGCCTAAACGAATCAGGTTAAAAGCTTCCATCATGGCATTAGTAGAAGAAGCACAGGCACTTACCACCGAAAAATTGGGTCCCCGGAAACCATGACGCATAGAGATATGCCCGGCGGCAATATCGAGGATCATTTTTGGAATAAAGAAGGGATTGAAACGCGGTGTTCCATCTCCTTTGGCAAAGTTGGTTACCTCTTCCTGGAAAGTGATCAAGCCGCCAATTCCGCTGGCAAACACCACGCCTACCCTGTCCGGGTTAACGTTTTCGGCTGTAATACCAGCATCATGCACAGCCTGGTCGCTAGCGACAATTGCTGTTTGGGTAAAACGGTCCAGTTTCCGGGCCTCTTTCCGGTCCAGGAAATTAGTAGGATCAAAGTTTTTGATCTCGCAGGCAAACCTTGTTTTAAACTTGGAAGCGTCAAACTGCGTAATAAAATCGGCTCCGCTTACTCCATTACGTAAGTTATTCCAGTATTCAGTAGTTGAATTTCCCAATGGCGTTAAAGCCCCTATTCCAGTTACTACTATGCGTTTTAATTGCATATTTATTGGCCTGCTCTTGAATTGATGAAAGATAAAACCGCCTTTGCTGGGCTAACAGTCAAAGGCGGGTAAGCTTTTATTCCGTTTAAAAGGACGAACGATTTTAAGTTAGTTATTTGGCGTGCTCTTCCAAGTAAGTAACAGCTTGTCCAACTGTAGTAATTGTTTCTGCCTGCTCGTCAGGAATAGAGATGTTGAATTCCTTTTCAAATTCCATGATCAGTTCAACGGTGTCCAGAGAATCGGCACCTAAGTCGTTGGTAAAAGAAGCCTCATTAGTTACTTCTGCTTCATCAACACCCAGTTTGTCTACAATGATCTTTTTTACTCTTGCTGCAATGTCTGACATTTTTGTAAAAATTTGGTTATTGGTTATTGTGGTGCAAAAATAGAAGTTTTTGATATAAAACAAATTTCAGCTGAAAATGTTAGAAATGATTTTCAGAAGGCTCCAAAAACTTACAGCCAATTTCAATTTTTTGAAATGTAGGATATTTGTAACTTGGAAGCGTTCAACAGAATCGCAATGGCATTGAAAATAATTGATTACGGAACTGAAGAATACCAGCAAATGTTAAGATTGCGGAAGGACATCCTGCGCCTGCCGCTTGGTTTAACCTTCTCGCAAGAGGAACTGGAAAGAGAAAAAGATAACCTGTTGATGGCAGCTTTTGATGATGATAAAATGCTTGCCTGCTGTATGCTTGTTGAAGAAAATCCTCATACAGTGCGCCTCCGGCAGATGGCTGTGCAAAACGACCTGCAGGGCCAGGGCATTGGTAAGGCCCTGATGCAATTTGCAGAAAATTTAGCAAGAGACAGGGGATACCAAAAAATAACTATGCATGCCCGCAAAAATGCTGCAGGCTTTTACGAGAAAATGGGCTATAGAATTATAGGTGAAGAGTTTATAGAGATCACGATTCCTCATTATGTGATGGAAAAGAGCTTATTTACCAATGAAATGTAACCACACCTCGTACCTCTAACCTCGTACCTCTAACCTCGTACTTACTTATGCACTTTTTCCTTTAATAACTGTCTCATTTCATAAACTTCGTCACTATTGGCAAAACCGTTTTTGGGTACCAGGAAAAAAGAACGGGCATCAAAATACAGGTGAAAAAAGTGCGGCGTCTCAATAAATGTTTTTAAAGCTTCCCAGGGCCAGGAGCGAAAACCTCTTTCATTACCTACAGAAAAGGAATATTGCTCAAACTTCATGGTAAAATGATCTTTGAAAGTTGCTGTACGGCGATAAACCGAACCAGGCAGCAAAAACCAAAAGGTGATCATCAGGCAAAACCAGAGTGCAGAGCCTGTAAGGAAAGCCATTGGGGTGATCTTCTTAAAAAAAAAGAGGGCGGCGGAAACAAATGCAAAAACATTCACTACAATAATCATAATCCGTATTTCAGGCCGTGAAAGAAAGTGATAACGCAACGCCTGAAGTACCTGCTTTTTATTATAATGAAAGTGAATGGTCATAATGCAAATTAGCTAATGTGCAAATGAGAAAATTTGAAAATAACACATCTGCAGGAAATTATTGCAATAATCTCCTACACATTTTCTCACTTTCAAAATTTGCCACTCCCATTTTCAAATTCTCAAATTTTCTAATTTTCAAATTACTTCAGCTCTCCTTCCACCACGCTCCACTCCCCAAGCTGCTCACCCCTGACTCCTAGAATTGCTACAGCCAATTTGCGCTGGCCCTTGGCACCACTAACTGTGAATCTTCCATAATTCTGCTTTTGATCAACACCAAGTACCCTGTAAGGATTATTTTTTTCCGGGCCGCTGAAGGAATATTGACCAGAAGTGAGTGGTGAAACAGTAATATCATATAAAGGGTAAGTACCAGGCCTGTCTACTTTAATTATTTCTGTATGATGGCGATCTCCGGTTAAAAAAAGAACCCCAGGGATCTTATAATGAGCAAGGAAAGTTATCAGATCATTGTATTCTGCTTTAAATTCACTAAGCTTGTCATAAGGAGAAACCGGGTTTAATACCTGGCTGCCCACCACGATGATTTTAAATACGGCTTTGCTATACAGCAAGGCATTTTTGAGCCATTGCATTTGTTGCTGGCCAAACATTACATCAACACTACGCCACCAGCGGTCATCGGTTAGAAAAATGTCTACATCACCATAACTGTACTGGGTATAAATGCCTTGCCCGTTTTCACCGTGCGAGGGATTACACCAATACTTCTGAAATACCCTCCTGCTGGTTTCTTTAAATATATAAGAACTATTGGCATCATTGGGGCCATAATCGTGGTCATCCCAGGTGGCCACATGGGGCATCGCTTTTAAAAAGGACTGCAAAACAGGTGTCTTGCGATCTTTTTGTGCCCGGTACCAAAGTCCCCACTCGCTGCTGTAATCTACTTCACGGGTATACCAGTTGTCGCCAAGCCACAGCATGAAGGCAGCCTTTTCATTAGCCATTGTTTCAAAAATAGAAGAATCGCCGCCATAAGGCTTTCCCGGCCGGTCAAAGGCAGCTTCATTAAAATAGGCACAGGAACCGGCAAGAAAAGAAAAATCAGGTGCAGGTTTGCGCCATTGCCACAGGTCTTTGGTAGTAAATTCGCCTTTTTCCTTGGCCTGCTTGCCGTCAATAATCAAACGGTATTCGTAAGTAGTATTATAGTCTAATCCGCCAATTGTAAATTCAATTGGATTGAAATCTTTACCTAATTCAGATTTGTTTTCTATGGTTTTATATTTTGGAGATTCGCCTTTTTTACAGTACTGAAGCTGTACCCTTTTAACCTGTGGTGCCACCTCTATCCATACCTTTGCATCTCTTAATTCAACCGGGCCGAGCATAGGACCGGAAACAATTTGTGCTTGAAGAACAGAAAAGAGAAATAAAGCCAGAGGAACAAACAAGACCTGTTTCATTGGTGCCATTTGCAGCAAAGGTAATTTCGGAAGTCCTTCCAATTCATCCCTCATATAGCAAATCCGTGGATCAATATGGCTTAATAGGGTAGAAAGAATCTTCCTTCGCGTTTACCCATAATACTTGGATAAAGGCGCAGGTAAATTTGTGCACCCAGTGGGTTTTGACCATATAAAGCACTTAACCTTTTATCCGGGCTAAAGAAAGTGAGGTGTCCTCCTGCAGCTACCCTGGTTTGGCCAAGCGAAAACAGATCATAATTTAATCCTGCGGTAAATGCATGAACAGGAAAAATAGCATCATGGCCATGTATATCTTCATCAAGAACCAGTTCCTCTGTTGATTTCTGCACCCATTCATACCGGCCATAAATCCCTAACCTTTTTTGCGAATTGGAAGCTTCCACCAAAAACCCGTGTTCTCCTTTATGGTCCTTGGTTTTGTTTACACCCCAAACAGCAGATGCATTAAAGTAATTACCAAAACCTTTGTACCTGGAATAAACAACAGAAGCTGTAGTACGGTTCACATCTTCGCCGGGATGCAGGGATTCAGGTTCTTTAATAAATCCATGCGATACCTGCATCGCCCAGTTTGCCGTAGGATTAAATGAAAATCTTCCGCTCCAGGAGTCAAATCTTGGTTTGTCAAAATCGTATCGGTCTTCATCGGGTTCGCGGCCTGTAAAAGAAGATCCTTCCAATTTAAACTTTCCATAGCGCACACCTACCGTAGCCACACCAAAAGTAATGTGCGTTGCGTCTGTCCAGTGGTGCGTCAGGGGTGCATCCGGATTGTTTAAAGCAGATGGCCGGTGCATAAAAGCTACGGGACCAATTGCCGGCTCACCAGGATAGCCAATATAGGCAAATACATCTGCTTTGGCAGAAAGGGCATGAGCATAGCTAACAGAGAGCTCTGAAAAAAGGTCATGTGGGTGTTGCCGGTCTACCAATGGCCTGCCTTTATAGGTTTCACCTGTTTGAAACAACAGCGGGTATCCTTCGCCACCAGCTATAACCGGATCCAAAGAAAACATGGTGCTAAAATGAAACAGACCATTCTTTCCTACTCTTCTCTGGCCCATGAACATCGCCCAGTTAGGCGCATCTACCTTACTATCACCACGACTACCTCTTTCAAGCAGATCTTGCTTGTTGTAACGAAGAAATACATTCCCGTGGAGCATATACATCCATTTATTCTTATGGAACATATAACCATACATAGGTGATTCATCAGGCAGCCAGCCCGTACCCGAGCCATTGCGGTTCATGGGAAGATTGATCGAGAATGCATGGGACATTGTATGATCCTGCATCTCATGAGCATGATGATGGTCCATCATTGCAGGCCTGGATGTGTCCGTTTTTTGTTGCGCGTGTTCTTGATGTTCTGCTACCCCCTTTTTGGTAGTAGTGTCTTTCTTGTGCTGGTGATGATCATGCTGACTATAAGTATAGCCAAACAATAAAATAGCGCTTAATAATGTAAATACTCTTTTCATTTCAGCCTGGATTGATAATAAAATTTATTTCTTCAATTCGTAACGATTAAAGCGTAGGAGCCAAAAATCCTGCCATAGCGGTCATTTTTCCTCCCATGCTTTAATTGTTTTAGCAGACACAAAACTCGTACGATAAACACCCGAGGCTGTTATACAATTCTGGAAAAGAAGTATATCTGTTTGGAACTATAAACAATAAACCATAAACTCATCAAAGCTCTTCTTCTCTCTCCAGCATAAGGATGGCACTTTGAGGAACAATAAAGTACTTTTCACCCTCATACATGATTTCTGTAGCGCCGCCCAGAAGAAAAATGGCCAGGTCCCCTTCATGAGCCTGGAGCGGTAAATATTTTACTTGCTCTTCTGTATTTTTCCAGGGCTCGTCCTCAGGAGGTAACGGAATTGCATAACCGGGTCCTGTTTTAATTACGTAGCCCTGCTGTACTTTTTCTTTTTCCTGCACTCCGGGTGGCAAGTATAAGCCACTTTCCGTTCTTTCATTGGGTCTTGTAGGGCGGATGAGCACCCGGTCGCCAATAATGATGAGTTTTTTCAATCTGTTATCAGGAGTTATATGCATAATCAATAAAAAATAAAATGCAAAAATAAAAGACTACGCATAATCCGATGCTTAGCTACAAATGCACTCGGCGTTAAAATGAAGAAAGGGTGGAAGAATTTTTGCATACAGATGAAATGAAGGGTTGTATGAGTTAATTCAAATACGTTAATTTTATTCCTACTAAAAAACATAAATCATGGAAGGAAAGAAACCTAAAATTTTGTTGTGCGAAGATGATCCGAACTTAGGCTCTGTTTTAAAGAACTACCTGGAATTGAATGATTATGATGTTACACTGGAACGCGACGGCCGCCTGGGATTGGCCGCATTTCAACGTGAAAAGTTTGATTTATGCCTGCTTGATGTAATGATGCCGAATATGGATGGGTTTACGCTGGCTGAAGAGATCCGGGATGTAGACCCCGATATACCTCTTTTCTTTCTGAGTGCTAAAACCATGAAGGAAGATATCATACAAGGTTATAAACTGGGCGCTGACGATTATATTACCAAGCCTTTTGATAGCGAGGTACTACTGCATAAAATAAAAGCCATTTTAAAACGGAATGAAGAGTTAAATAAAGAAGCTGAGAGTCGAGAATTCGATATGGCTTCTTATCATTTTAATCCAAAGTTGCGGGAGTTGTCGCACAACGGTAAAACGCAAACGCTTTCTCCAAAGGAAAACGAATTGCTGAAAATGCTGGCAGAGCACATGAATGACTTGCTGCCCCGCGAACAGGCATTGAAAAAAATCTGGGGTAGTGACACCTATTTTAATGGCCGGAGCATGGATGTGTATATTGCCAAGCTGCGGAAATACTTAAAAGAAGATCCTAATATTGAGATCGTGAATATTCACGGCAATGGGTTCAGGCTTGTAGTGCAGGATCAGAAGTAACTTCTGATTAATTGACGGGATTTATTAAGGATTGGGGGCACTCAATCCTTTTTTACCATTTTACC
>CBKWHA010000182.1:0-11304 GCA_966674115.1 uncultured Chitinophagaceae bacterium | reverse complement strand
CACCAGGCACAAAAAGCAATTTATAGTTGAGTGCACTTTTGCTGATCTCTACAACACGTGCATCCAAATTGCGGTAGTAAAACAAGTTCCAGCAGGCCTGGAGTTGGCTATCGTGTTGTTCTGGGAAATAACTGCTGGCTATCTGGCTAGGAAAGGAGAAAGCTAATCCGACTTCGGCCTGAAGTTTATAAGGAAAATACTTTTCAATCTTTTTAAATTCTGTGGCCATTTTTTTGTATTCATCATATTTACGGTTGGGCATTCCGTCCCAATCGAGCATTCCTTCGAGATATTGCTCTTCGCCACTGTGCATGCTTTGCCATGTCCATCCGCAAACCATTTGGTTGCCATACATAAGCGTTGCATAGGCGGATTTTCTGATAGATCCCGGAACAGCAGTCATGGTTGTAAACTCACTACACCAGAAGGGGTTTGTGCTTTCAAACTGAATTCGGGAAATTCCGAATAAGGCATTCATAACACCCCAATTGGTAGTTAAGGAATTTCCAGGATAAAAGCCTGCACCTTCACGGGTCATCTTGCCCGAATAAGCCATCTGCGAATAATCAAAATATTTCATGGGGCTGTAATACCATGCATTTGTATTGGTCAAGACATTCGGCGCGTTGGTATTAACCACCTCTATTACCTTAAAAAGCAACTGGTTGATTTCATCAGAAACAAATCGCCTGAATTCAAGCATCCTTTCGGGAGCTCCATTGACCGAACCTGATACCGGAAAGCCAACTTCGTTAAAATCGTTTATCTTCCTGGACCAACGTTGCCCTGCCCAGGCTATGTTTAAGTTTTGGACTGTTGAATATTTGCGCTTCAACCATTCAATATATCTTTTCCTGGCAGTTTCAGAATAAGAAATTGGACCGTCTCCCGATTCGTTGTCAATTCCGAAGGCCAGCAATGCAGGATGGTTGGCATATCGTTTTGTGATTTCATCGGTGAAGCGCAGGGCATATTTTTGGTACATTGGATCGCCTGCATCTTCCATATAACGATGATTGGGGTACAATACACTACCATTTTTATCAGTAATACTAATGGAAGGATATTTATGATGCAACCAGATAGGAGCCGGCCTGATGGCGATATCAAGAATCACTTTGATACCAGCCTTGTCCATCATGTCCATAACAGAATCAAACCATTCAAAATCAAACTTACCTTCAAAGGGTTCATAGCTATCCCAGGCTAAGTGTCCCAACCGCACTACATTGATTCCGGCGGTTTTCATCAACGCTATGTCCTTTTTTATTTTTTCCTGATTTTTATCATCATGTGGATGATAATTCGCACCAACATACAATTTCTGTGCGTTCAGATAAAAATTTGAAAGGAAGGTAATTAGCGCCCATATCAATAACCTGCTTATCTTAATTTTCATTTTTTAAAGATTTTTTACTTACAAACTGCAGTCAGTATCATTCAGTGAATACAATATATAATTCCGATTACAATTTGATAATATTCAAAAAGAAAACATCATTTTCACGAAGCTCCAGTTCTTTAATAACGGGCATTCTATTTTTTATAGTAATGATCTCTTTTGCAACGGGTGAACCATCGTTTTGCTTTTTAATCTGCTCCACCTGCTGCTTTGTGAGCTGTTGGGGCCGGCCCAAATCAATATAGCTTGTGTACGCATCATTGCTACGGTAACCTACTTTATAAACTTCAAGAGCATAATTGCCATCAGGCACTCCGGTTATGTTGATCTTTAATTTTCCTTTCGATTTTGAAGGCAGATCCTGTATATAATATTTCTGATTGTGAACAGAATCACCGGGATGTGTGTTGGTGAAATCCCAAACCAATGCCTGGATGTTTCCGGATGAATCTTTGCAGATCCAGGAAGCAGCATCTTTATTTGCTAGTTCCATATTGCCCAACCGGTTCATAAACTGGTAGGCGTAGAATACCGGCTTGTTGATACCCTGGGTGCTCAGCATGCCGAAGCCTCCGTGAAAAGGTTCATAACGGGGACCAGGTTCTTCAAAAATATCGGTAAATACCCAATACGACATGGAGTTGGCCGCATTACCCACCTGTTTCAATTTTTGTAGTACATACGCTGCTTCATGATAGCTATCATGAATAGGATCTGCGGGTGTATAGGATGCACTCCATTCAGTGTAATGCAATTCCAAATTTGGCATTGGTGAAGCCGCAATTTCTTTTCGTGATTGAAGCACATCGCCGCTAACAGCGAATTCTTCTTTTGCGAGCACCGTACCGGATTGTCCAAATTCATCCAAAAATCCTTGCTTTACCCCATAGGCATGCGTACTGATAAAATCAATAGGCACATTGTTCTTTTGGCAATAATCAATCATCTCACTTTCCCATGCTGCCCCTGCGGTGCCCGGCCCGCCCACACGATATGCCTTGTTCACACTTTTAACGGCTTGTGCTGCGTATTTATAAAGCTTAAAATAATCTTGTTGTGTTCCTGTCCAAAAACCAGGAGAAAGGTTTGGCTCGTTCCACACTTCAAAATACCAGGTCTTTACTTCGTCAGCGCCATAACGTTCTGTAAAATGCTCAGTAAGATTTTTGATCAGGTCTGCCCACTTTTCATAGCTCTTTGGTGGTGTTACATTTCCTTTCCACCAAAAAATTGTTTGAGGCCCGCTGGCAAGTGAATTAGGCATGAATCCAAGTTCCACAAAGGGTTTCATGCCGATGCTTTGCAGAAAATCAAAGAGGGCATCTACGTACATGTAATTGTATACAGGATTTCCTTTGCTGTCTTCTTTGTAAACAGCCATGTCATCTGTCAGCAAACCATGCATGCGGATGTATTTGAAGCCGCATTCCTTTTTCACATAAGCCAGTTGCTGTTGCCAGTCTGCCCTTAACCCTTCATTGGCCCTGCCGGCGCCTACACACTCTTTAAACATGGTATTCAAGGGGCCTGCGGTTTTGCTGAAGTCAGCATTGATCACTCGTTCCTGAACAACCTTGTTTTGTTTTGAGGTGCGACTTTGCTTGGAAGTCTGAGCAAATAATGTTGTTGAAATGGAAAAGGTTAGAATCGCAACTAACGTAAAGATTTTTTTCATCCTGATTATTCTTTAATATAAATATTATTGTTCTTTTTTCTTTTGAATCTGATAATGAAGTAGGTAATTCTCTTTTATTTTTAGAAGCTGTTTTTTGATGGTTCATATTCTATGCAGGAACTGGTGAAAGATTTGTCAATTAACATTAAGCTTCTTAGTTAGACTCGTTCCTTGCGAATTTATCCTGACAGTGTAAAGTCCTGCCTTAAGCCGCGAATCGATCTCTATCTTGTTTTTATCTTGAGCGATCTTTTCATGAAGCTTTCTGCCATGAATATTTGTAATGCGTACTTCGCTTGTAGTTGCAGAGAAATTGTTCGGTCCACTCCAGTTCCACGATCCTCCTGTTACAGGTTGGGGGCCAAACATCACGCTGCCACCCGCCGTTACAGAAGCACTGGCTGTTTGCTGCCAGGCTCCGCCATTAAGCTGAACATACGGGGTTATAGCTGTGGGCGTACAGGCAATAGTGTCCGCCCCCAGCAGTACTTTCATTTTTGTTGCATAACGCTTTCCAAACTCTCTGTAAGAGGCAGAGCTAAAATGTGCACCATCAGCACCCAGCAGACCAGCAGAGGAAATCACATGGGCATTGGGGATCAGGGAAGGCAGCTTATTTACCTCCACATTGTGAGAACTACAACAGGCATCACTGGAAGCCAGCAACTCACCTGCCAGGAATGCTACATCGCCTAACTGAAGATCTGCCTTCAGGTTCTTGACCACATCTGCAACTTTATTCTTCCACTCCGGATTGTTGGTGTTGGTTTCGCCCTGGTGGAACAGAATGCCTTTGATCACCCCTTCTTTTTGAGCCAGCTTTGCCACCTCTACCAGCCGGCCATAAGGATTACCACCATAAGAGTTGATAATATCTTTCATCCATGATGGCGCTGAGGATACATATGAACCGTAGTTGACTTTATCAAACAGACCTATATCACACCCTGAAACTGCCACGGGCACTATGCCAATTTTTATGCCCGAGGGAAGTTCCTGGACCATTGTTCTTCCAAAATAGTCCGAAATGCCAAGGCCAGTCCCGCAACGCACCAAGGGAGGAGTGGCTGTTGTCCATTTTCCCAGCTGATGGGTGTGATCGCCACTACAATCGAGGGCACCCATTACTTTAAACCGTTCATCCACCCCAACTCTATCCTGGCTTTCAATGGCACCGGCGCCATCCATGTTCGATTGTCCAAAGACCAGGTAAATGTGAAAGTTAGGATCTTGTGCCTGTGTAATCGTGGGATTGATCATCCAAAACAGGACCATCAACAATGAGAAGTAAATTTTCATAACATAAAAGAATTAATAAATGAATTTCCATTCATCAAACAGAAAATCCTTTCCGCTAAATACAAAATAGATATTCACCACTCCTTTATCTATTGTCTGTTTTATTTTTTTTGACAGAGTAGTCCATTCATTCCCGTCACATATAAGCGAAACAAGCGCTGGCCCTTTAAGACTATTTACATAAACATCTATTCTACCTTTTCCTTTCACCCTGGCTTCAAATTTTGCAGGGACCTTTTTGCTGAAATCGGCTCCACGCACCATGAGACATTGTTTATCTACTTTTCCTTTGGCCACCATATTGCCTGGATTACCAACCGCTTCGAACTGGACTTGCCCGGAAGTCCCCGCGGTGGTTTCTGCCTGCTGGAGAACGAATGGATTTAATGGGTTAAGTTGTGAAGTACCTTTAAAAGTTGCTTTGCCCATGTAAATAGTCACATCCTTTTCATCCACCTGCACTTCATCGATACCTACATTACGAAAACCACCCTTAGTGCCAAAATAATCCTGTAAATACATGGCATGGTAAGCAATATAATATTTCCCTTTAAACTTAAAGAGGTGAGTGTGATTATTTGTATAAGGCCCAATATTATAATCACCAGGATTCTTAAGGTAATTATCGCGATACTTCCAACTATTCTGATCTAAGGGTGTTTTGCTGGTCATATAACACATACTGCATTGGGTTGGTTTGTCAACACCATAAGGCCATTCCGTACGAGGGTCCCAACTTGTATTATAGGTATAAACCCAGGTTCCATCGATAAAATTAAGGTCGCTTGCCTCAAAAAAATAGGGAGCAGGTATCTTGGCAACATTGCTCGCCAGGCTCTTCATATCTGTTCCTAACTTCACGATCCGGGAGTTATCCGGCAAATATTTTGTTTTAGGCGTTCCACCTCCAAAAGCCAGCCAGGCTGTACCTTGACCGTCGATAACAACTCCAGGATCGAACGGAGATTCGCAATCTACCCCGGGAACAGAACGGTCGACTAAGTTTTTTCCTAATGGATCAGTCCACGGGCCAACGGGAGATGTGGAAGTAAGCATGGCCGAGCCCACGCCACTATTGGAGTAATACAAATAGAAGTGCGTCTTACCATCTGCTTCCAGCCGGGATGCAATAGAAGGCGCCCATGAAGTAAGAGTCCATGGTGCGAGTTTTGCGGTATTGATGAGACCATGATACGTCCAATTCACCATATCATCGGTAGACATCATGACCAATGAACGGATAAACCCGTAATGATTTTTCCCATCTTTGCCTACATTTTCATACTGTTGATGATCATTGGTAGCATACACATAGATCCTTCCATTGTGTTCTATAACTGTTGGGTCGGCAGTAAACATGAAATCCAATAAAGGATTTGCATTATCGGAGGTAAGTTTCGGCGAAACGTTTGCGAATTTTGCTTCCAGGTTTTCATTAACCTCTTTTGGTTTACCTGCACTTACCTGGGCTGTTGTGTTTTTCGTGCATCCCAGAAGAGACATAGCAATCATTGCACTTACCAGCACTTTTTGTTTAAACATAATTTTATTTACTTTAATTCTCCCAGTCAATTTTCGAATTTGTGATCAAACTAAAATCATCGTTTGTTACTGAACTATGATTTTTATTAGCTCTGAAGATGTTTTGAGTTTCATCGTATGCTCCTTGCCAGGGAAATGATTCATCATTTGAAATAAAATAGAATTTCACGCAGAGAACGCATAGAAGAGGGTTGACAGATATCATTCTCTCTGTGTCTCTGCATCTCTGCGTGAAATAAATTCAATAAAACGACTTTGTCCTAAGTTGCATTTGTTGCCTGTTTATTTAGAACCTGCAATAATGACATCAATCGTGCGCTGATCTTTTATAGAATAATTTGCTCTTCGTCTATCTTGAAAATTGGGAATGCCTCGCTGGAAGCATTCCCAATAACCAATGAAAGATTTGTCAATTAACGATAAGCTTCTTAGTGAAACTAAATGTTTTCGAATTTATCCTGACAATGAAGAGCCCTGACCTTATATCAGGAATCAATCTCTATTTTATTAGTTCAATCATTTTTTTTGCATAACGCTTTCCAAACTCTCTATAAGAGTCAGAAGTAAAATGTGCACCATCAGCTCCATCGAGACCAGCAGATGAAATAACATGTGCATTTGGGATCAGCGAAGGAAGCTTATTCACTTCCACATTGTGGGAACTACAACATGCACCAGTTGAAGCCAGCAACTCACCTGCAAGGAAAGGCACATCGCCTAATTGAAGATCGGCTTTAAGGTTCTTTACCACATCTGCAACTTTATTTTTCCACTCAGGATTGTTTGTGTTGGTTTCGCCCTGGTGGAAAATAATTCCTTTAATCACACCTTCTTTTTGAGCAAGTTTTGCAACTCCTACCAATCGGGCGTAAGGGTTACCACCATACGAGTTGATAATATCTTTCATCCATGATGGCGCTGAGGCTGCGTATGAAGCGTAGTTGACTTTATCAAACAGGACTATATCACAGCCGGAAACTGCCACAGGCACTATGCCAATTTTAATTCCCTGGGGAAGTTCCTGGACCATTGTTCTTCCAAAGTAGTCCGAAATGCCAAGGCCAGACCCGCAACGCACCAGGGGAGGAGTGGCTGTTGTCCATTTTCCGATCTGACGTGTTCGATCGTCAGTACAATTGACGGCGCTCATTACTTTAAAACGAGCATCTATCCCAACTTTATCCTGGCTTTCGATTGCACCGGCGCCGTCCATGTTGGATTGTCCAAATGCCAGGTAAATGTGAAAGCTAGAATCTGGTGCATCTTTCTCTTTTTTTACTGGTTGCGAAACATTAACTCTTCTTACCTGTCCGTTTGAAGAGTTTACCGACAATATTGTAGAACGGGAAGCTCCCGTTTCATTTGACGCTGCTGTTAGTTGAATTGTGTTGCTACCGCTCTTGCCTGATGTATTGCTTAGCTGCAGCCACGAAGCAAGGTTGCTGATGCTCCATTGTGCATTACCGTTGATCGTCAGGTCTGCTGTTCCACCTTCTGCTGGAAGAGTGATTTGGGATGGAGAAACCGTAAGTTCAGGTGTCACCGTATCCTTTTTTTTACAACCCGTGAAAAAAAGCGCAGCTATCAGAAACCCTATCATTGTATAGCTGGTGATTTTCATATTTTCCGTGTTCATAGATGAAGATTAATAAATGATTTTACTTGATTCTTACCACTCTGAAATTATCAATTGTGTGAGTAATTTTGTTTTCATAAACTTTAAGTAGTTTAAGTAAAATCAGCCCGTAAAAGGCAAAGTTGGTAAAGGCTATTTTAACCTTTACCAACCGCCTTGCCCCCTACTGGTGCGGGCCATCTTTTATCAAAATATCATTATTTCGCGCCTTCCAAAAGAGCGTCAATCGTGCGTTGATCTTTTACCGTATTATTTTGTCTATCCAAAGCGCCGCCTGTATCCCACCAGAAAGGTTTTACACCATGGGCCAAAGCTTCTTTAGTAGTAAAGGTTATCCAATAATCCACAGATGCGTTATGCAAGGCCAGATCTTTAGGAACATTAGCGGAACCATTACGCCTGTAAGCGCCGTACTCACCCATTATAACCGGTATCCCTTTATCAACAAATTTTGTTTTCATCTTGTTGTAGTCAGCAATATGAGCGTCTTCTTCTCCGTACGTAGCATTACGGTCGGGTTCAATAGTTGAATGATACCCGTTGCCCCAGTAATAAGCCATTTTACCCCAGCTCACGTCTTCGTTCAGAAAACAAAACTGTGATGGCAAATAGTTATGCACTTCAACCATCAGGCGGTTGGCCGCCGGATCTGTAGGAAGTGTGTTCATCAGATCATATGTCAATGAGGCATTTGTATTTGGCCCTTGAACAATAAGAACGCGGTGGCTGTTTCTTCCACCTGTAGAGCGAACAGCATTAACGAACGTCTGGTGGAATGATGCTAAGACTGCCATCTCCTCGGCATTATCAGCAGCCGGTTCATTAGCGCTTGCAAACATCAGGTGTTCGTCAAAATCACGCATAGCGGTAGCAATTTGCTCCCATAATGCTTTTTGTTTAGCATTGACAGAATCTTTCTTTGCTGTAGTGATGTTATGTTCCAGCCAGCCACCATCCCAGTGAATATTCAGCATCACATACAGATCGTTATTCACGCAATACCCAACAACTTCTTTTACCCTATTGAGCCAGTTGGGATCTATTTGTGCTGTCTTTTCGTCGCTTATATGAGTCCAGTTCCAAGCGCATGGAAGGCGAATAGCAGTAAATCCCTGCTGTTTTACAAATTTTACATACGATTCTGTGATCTGAGGATTGCCCCAACCCGTTTCACTAGGCGCCTCCAGCGTATTACCAATATTCCATCCCAGCTCAAACTTGGCAGCCAATTGCACAGCCGTGCTCATTCCTGTTGAATCAGGTGCTTTGGGGGATGTGTTGTAAGATGGATAGATCATAGCTGGTTGCTTAACAGTAACTCTTCTTGCCTGCCCGTTCGAAGAGTTTACTGACAATATTGTAGAACGCGTAGTACCGGTTCCATTAGACGGCGCAGTTAACTGGATGGCACTGCTACCGCTATTGCCTGATGTTTTGCTTACTTGTAACCATGCTGAACCAGCGTTGCTGATAGTCCATTGTGCATTTCCGTTAATTGTCAGGTCTGCTTTTCCACCTTCTGCAGGAAGAATAATTTCCGATGCAGAAGTAGAGAGTTCGGGAGTAACGGCATCATTCTTTTTTTTACAGCCGGTAAATACCAGTACTGCAAAAAGAAATCTGATCATTGTATATATCCTGGTATTTTTCATCTTTTTTGTTTTCATGGATTAAAAATCCTTTTGTTGATTAAGAGACCTGAAGGAGTGGCAATTTTCATTGACCACATCCCCAGGTCATCTTTTGCTCGCGTGAGCAACATCAATTTTGATTGCTATTTTATTTTTACTACTCTGAAATTATCAAATGCGCCATAAAAACCCGTTGGCGTATCAGCAGTGTTGTAATTCTTTATAAAAGCTAAGAGTTCACTCTTTCCAGATGTTCCTAACAACTCAATAAAACTGGTCATTGAAGCACCTTTCCCATCGCCTAACGTTGCATCCTTTGCCTTGAACATGGAGAAAGGAATAGTGACTGTTGTCCAGCCTTTTGTTTTAATGGCGGCAGTGGCAGTTGCTGAAACCTGCCATGGTTCCCAACGGGCTATATATTTACCGTCGGTGGTTTGAATATTAATGGTACCGCCATTCCAGGGTTCTTTAATGTTCACTTCAAATTTTAGGGCCCAATCACCAATAGGATCTGAAAGATTTGCAGCAGGTATCCACTGCCCATTGGCAACACGAACTGCATAACTGCTCCAGGTATTTCCTTCGTTACTGCTTAAGGGTTTCGTTTTTAATACCTGAAAATGGGTTGGATTACCAGGGAAATCAGGAGTATAAGTTACCCATCCGCCAGTATTATTCTGGTCACCAGCCCTTAAGCTGGAGCCGCCCCACCATTGCCAACCACCACCCCAATCAAAATTGGCCAATATGCCTGTTGTTACATCCTGCACATTATACACTGTTGAAGCTGAGCCGAATTGAGTTGTAATAGAAACCGGCCCCGCTGATGAACCTGAAGGCATGACAAAACCTACAGAACTACCATCAGCAGATGATACCGACGAAGTGATCGAAGCAGTGCCAAAAGTGAACGATTGAATATTTTTCAAGTAGGTACCATAAACATATACCGAATCCCCGGCGGCTACATTTTCGTTGGACACACCGGTAATTGTGGGCGTCGCCACTATTTTAAATGTTACCGAACCGCCTTTTGTGGTTAGCAATATCTGATCGGTGGGTTGTTGTGCCGGCATAAGAAAACCAAGAGCAGTGCCATCAAGGTTTGATTTGAACGATGTGATGGAGGTGCCCGCATAGGAAAGACTCTCAACCAACACCAGGTTGGTACCGTATAAAAAAACAGAATCTCCGGGATTGGCAAATACATTGGAAATGGCGGTAATTGTGGGTGCACCAGGTCCCAATTTAAAGGCAAACGTGGTTGTCCCCCCCGTTGTGGTGTACTCTATGGTATAGAGCTTTGTGGTATCTATTGTTGAAAACATTATGGAAGGTATCTGCACGACTGCATTGTTCTGAGAAAACAAAGTGCCGTTAAAAGAAGCAGATACACCATTAAACTTTATTTCAATTGCATTTTGCAAATTCTGGCCTGAAATAACCACCCATTGACCATCTGCTTCCAAGCTATTAAGAACGGTGTCATTCGGACTAGCTTCATAACTCCTGATCTCGGAAATGACAGGAGGCCTTTCAACATCTTTTTTACAAGCCGATAATAATGCCACTATCATTACGAAAAGCGACAAATACAAGCGGTGATTTAATATTTTCTTCATAATAGTTTATTATAACGTTATGGATTAATAATAGGGAACAGGCGACTCAGCCAGGTTAGGATCTGCAGCCAGTTCAGCAGCAGGTATTTGCAATGTAAAGGATTCAATTGTAGCTGGAATTACAGCTGTACCAATAGGATCATCAGGAGTAGCTACCCCATTCTCATATGAAAATGTTACCCGCTGTTGGTCGTTGACTATCTTAACAGCTTTGGTGGGATTCCAGTAAGAAAGGCGCACCAGGTCCAGCCAGTATTGTCCTTCGAAAGCAAATTCAATTCTTCTTTCTTTAAGAATATCGTCCATGTTTATTGTTGTAACCTCATCAACCCCTGCCCTTTTTCTCACTTCATTAAAATATTTCAGAGCCTCGGCATCGGAGGTGCTTCCATTATTCCCAAGAATCGCTTCGGCATAAATCAAATAGACATCTGCAAGGCGAAGCAGCGCATCATGTTCAATAGATGCGGTAAATGTCATAGAGGGCGAATTGT
>CBKWHA010000181.1:0-11351 GCA_966674115.1 uncultured Chitinophagaceae bacterium | reverse complement strand
TCAATCACCAGCAACGGGTCATTATTATTTAATGTACCCACGCCCCTGATGCGAATAGTAGCAGGTCCGCTTGGAGAACCATTGGATGTGATAAACATACCAGCCACCTGGCCCTGTAGTCCTTTGATCGGGTTTGCAGTAGCCTGCTTGCGCATATCATCCACATCCACAACAGATACCGCGCCGGTCACATCTTTTTTCCGCTCTTTGGTGTATCCTGTTACCACTACAGCATCCAAAGAATTGGACTTTACTTCCATTTCCACTTTCAGTGTGGTCAATCCTGCTGTGGTCTTGATATCCTGGTTGGTGAAGCCCACATAAGAGAAGGTAAGGATCTCCCCTTCCGAAACCGTGATGGAAAAGCTTCCATCAACAGCAGAAACAGTGGAAGCCTTATTGCCCTTGATGGTAGCTCCGGCAATGGGCTCGCCTGTATTCTTATTAATGATGTTTCCGGTAATTCTTTTTTCCTGTGCCCATAAGTTGAACGATAACAGGAAAACAGCAATCATAATGACAAGTTTTCGCATAATTGTAGTTTTGAGATTTATAAAATGGTTCGTGTTTTTGCTATTTTTTGTTGCTCATCAAACACCAGATTTGTGAGCTCTGAAGGATTGTAATTGGGACAGGCACCGGGATAAGTTGCGACTAATGCGCCAAGTTTGCCTGCAAATGACAAAGCCTGTTCTCCGTGAGCAGCCATGGTCAACTGATAGATGTAGCCGGCTAGAAAGGCATCTCCGCTGCCAATGGTATCAACCACTTGGACCTCATGGCCTTTGTGCAGGCTGAGATTTCCCTTGTCCAGTAATAGAGCGCCATCGCCTCCCATGGTCACGATCACTGTCTCAATATCAAAGCGGTCCTGCAACAGCCGCATCCGGTCTTCTGACTTCTGGAACTGGCTGTACCATCCGCTTACCAGTTCCAACTCAGAACTGTTCATTTTCAGGATATTGGTCTTGCCGAGTAAGTACTCTATCCGCTCGAGACTGAAGTGCGGCGGCCGAAGGTTAATGTCCAGCACTTTGGTATTGGCACTTTCCAGCAAGCTATAAAGGGTATCCCTGGACACTTTGCTGCGGGAGGTCAGGGAGCCGAAAACAAAGTATTTAGCCTGGGCCAGTATACAGTCAAGTTCATGGCGCCACTGAATAACGTCCCAGGCAGATGGGTAAACAATATTATAGGTCACCTCATCATACTCATTTGGTCTGGCATATACCAGGCCTGTTAATTGCTGCTCATCCACCTGAACATAATCTGTAGTGATGCCGCTTTGGGTAAGCAGGTTTACCAGCTTTTCTCCGTATCCATCCTTCCCTACCTTAGTAATTAATGCTGGATTGACACCCAGCTTTTTCAAATGATAGGCTACATTCATGGGCGCACCACCCGGAAGCATTTGATCTGGCAGAATATCCCACAGAATTTCACCATAACACACCACGTCATGATGTAGTGAAGAAGGTATCATTTATTAGAGTTTTAGAGATTTGAATAAAGAGTGATGAGTAATGAGTGATGAGTAATGAGTGATGGTAGTTGATAGATGATAGTCAGGGAACCTCTGTCATCTATCACCTATCATCTGCCATCTATCATCTATCATCTGTCCTTAATGCAGCACCAGCGTCCGTTCGATCTGCTCCAGCGACCGGCCCTTTGTTTCGGGCATCAGCTTCCACACAAACAGTAGTTGCAGCACCATCATGATACAGAAGAACAAAAACGTGTGTCCCCCACCGAGTTTTTCTGCCAGCATGGGAAAGGAAAAGGCAATCAGCGCAGCCATTACCCAGTGGGTGGCGCTACCCAAGGTCTGCCCCTTGGCCCTTACCTGGTTGGGAAATATCTCCGAGATGAACACCCAGATCACTGCGCCTTGAGAGAAAGCAAAGAAAGCTATGTACAACAGTAGATACACGGTCACTGACCAGCCAGAGAAGTCCTGCGTGTAAAAAGCTTGGGCTACCAGTCCCAGGGTGGCAATCAGGCCAATGGAACCGATCAGCATCAGGATCTTGCGTCCTATTTTATCAATGAAGTTGATGGCGATGAGTGTGAACAGAAAATTGACAGCTCCAATACCAACAGTAGACAGCAGGGAAGAACTTCTGCCCAAGCCCGCCATTTCGAATATCCTGGGTGCATAATAAATAATAGCGTTGATGCCGGACACCTGGTTGAAGATGGCAAAGCTCACTGCCAAAAAGATAGGAAACTTGTATCTGCGGGAAATTAGTTGCCCGGTATCACCATTGCTTTCTTCCTCCTTATGATTTCTTTTAATACTAGTAATGACATCTTCATAGTTATCCGGATTAATGATCTGTAAGGTAGTTTTTGCTTCCTCTATTTTTCCCCGTTTCATGATCAACCATCTGGGACTTTCAGGCACCAATTGCAGCAACACAAAAAACAGCAGTGAGGGAAAGGCTTGCACCCCCAGCATCCAGCGCCAGGCAGTCTCTCCTTCCTGGCCAATCAAGTAGTTGGAAAAATAAGACACCACTATGCCAAACACCACATTAAATTGGAACATGGCAACGAGCCGTCCTCTTTTTTCTGCAGGCGCAATTTCTGATATATAAACAGGTGCCGTTACCGAAGAGGCCCCAACACCCAGTCCACCCAAAAAGCGAAAGAATAAAAACACGAACCAGCTGGTAGCTACAGCAGTTCCAATAGAAGAAACTAAATAGATAAGCGCAATAATAATTAAGGTTTTCCTTCTTCCCAGCCGGTCGGAAGGCAAGCTTCCCACCAGGGAGCCAATGATAGTACCAATAAGTGCTATGGAAATAGTTAGGCCATGTTCTATAGGGGAAAGATTCCAGTAGTGTTGTATAGACTGCTCCGCACCTGAAATAACTGCAGTATCAAATCCAAACAGGAAACCACCAAGCGCTACGACAATACTCCACAGGAAGACTTTGTTTTTGTTCATATGACAAACAAATTTTTCCGCAATCTATCCTGTCAGTTGCTGAAGAGCCAACCAATATTGTTCAAAAAGCTTTAGTTTTAAAAATAGTACAGAAATACTTATAGCTGCATAAAAAACAACCAGTTACAAAGACGCAAAAATTAATATTCAAAAATTGCTTTTCGATTTTGCCCTCGCTTTTTTAGAAATTGCCCGCTCATACATCGTGCGACAAACAATAAAATCATGTAGTAAAACAAAGCCTGGTTATTTTTATACAAATGGGATTTTTACTCTTTGGAATAGCTTTGTATGCAACTCCTTTATATAACAACCATTTATACAACTCCTGCCATTATGACAATAAAATATAAACGATTAGCTTACTTATTGCTTTTGAGTTGCATACTAATGCTGGTATTTTCAGCCTGTAAGCAGCCCAAAAAACAAAAACAATTGGTCATTGGATTTTCCCAGTGCATCGGGGGTACCTGGAGAGATATTATGCTGGCTGAAATGAAAAGAGAATTGTCTTTTCACCAGGATGTTTCCCTACTGTATAAGCAGGCTGAGGGCAATACCCAAACACAGATCGGGCAGGTAAAAGAGCTGCTGCAACAAAAGATCGATTTATTGATTATTTCGCCCAACGAAGCCGGTCCGCTGACGCCAGTGGTAGAGGAAGCTTATAGGAAAGGAATACCGGTTATAGTAATAGACAGAAAAATCTCATCTCCTTTATATACTGCCTATGTTGGTGCCGACAACTACGAAGTTGGAAAAATGGCGGGAGAGTATGCCGTGAATCTATTAAAAGGGAAAGGTAATATTATTGAGATAACCGTTTTGCCAGGTTCGTCTCCTGCGCAAGAGCGGCATAAAGGATTTATCGATGTCATAACCATGCACCCATCGATCCGCCTGGTGCAGGAAATAAATGGAGAATGGTTAAAAGATACAGATGAGGAAAAGGTTTTTTCGATCATCAAACAGCCTGCAAGTGTTGACCTGGTTTTTGCACAAAATGACTTTTTAGCTTTAAAAATTGCGGACCTGTATCATAAAAAAGGTTTCAAAAAACCTCAGATCATAGGGGTGGATGGCTTGCCCGGAAAGGGAGAAGGAATGCAATTGGTTTCCGATAAGGTTATTACAGCTACCATGCTGTATCCTACCGGCGGTGAAGAAGCGATCCGGTTAGCCCTTCAAATTTTAAATAGCCAGCCTGTTGCCAAAGAAAACCTATTGCAAACTACCGCCATCGATTCCACTAACGTAAGAATCATGCAACTGCAGGCAGCCAAGACAGCCAGTCAACAGCAGCAGATTGAACGGCAGCAGTCCATGTTGCGTGTGCAACAAAGAATATACAACAACCAGCGCACCTTTGTCTATATTCTGTTTTCTTCACTTGTTCTTGCACTTGTACTGGGGGGAATTGCAGCTTATTCATTGCGGGAAAACCGGAAGATCAACAAAAAGCTGCAAATGCAGAACCTGGAGATTTCAGACCAAAAGGCACAGTTGGAGATCATGTCGGCCAAAGCGCAGGCCGCAAACGAGGCCAAAGTGAATTTCTTTACCAATATCTCCCACGAGTTCCGTACGCCCCTTACCCTCATACTAGCCCCCTTGGAGGAACTGCTGGCAAATACTAAAAACCAGCCCAACACGCTCCAGAACCTTTCTTTGATCCAGAAAAACGTGATTCGTCTTTTACGGTTGGTGAACCAACTGATGGACTTCCGCAAAATAGAAGTGGATAAAATGAAGTTGCAGGCTTCGGAAAACAACCTGATCACCTTTATTTCTGAGATCGTACAATCCTTTAAGAACATTGCTCAAAAAAAGAGCATCGACCTGCGTCTCATTACCAATGAAAGACAATTAAATACCTGGATAGACATCAACATGCTGGATAAAGTGATCTTTAACCTGCTCTCAAATGCATTGAAGTTCACAAAGGATAATGGCTTTATCCACGTTTATGTAAGCAAAGATGGTGAGGAAGCTGTGATCAAAATAGAAGACAATGGTGTAGGGATGTCCAAAGAGGCACTCGAGCATGCTTTTGAAGTCTTCTATCAGGGCGATTATGAAAACTATAAAGGCTCAGGCCTTGGACTGGCGCTTTCCAAAGAGCTGATTCAACTACACAAAGGTTCGGTTTCCGTACAAAGTGAGAAATGGAAAGGAACCACCTTTGAGATCCGCCTGCCTTTGGGCAATGCACACCTGGACAAAGAGGAAATGGGGCAGGTAGAGGTCAATCCTGCTGTTTTATACGAACAGGAGAAGATCTATACTTCTGACTTCCAAACCACACCAGCCGCTCAAAAAGAAATGGATAGGAGAGAAAAGGAAAAAACGGTTTTAATTATTGAAGACAATGAAGATCTACGACAATTTCTCGCTCATAAACTAGGCGCTGAATATGAGATCTTAGAAGCAGACGATGGACAATCAGCTTTGCAACAGGCTTTTGATCATATTCCTGATATAATCGTCTGTGATGTGGTGATTCCGGGGCAAGACGGCATGGCCCTGACCAATATCTTGAAAAATGATATCCGCACATCGCATATCCCCATCATCTTACTCACAGCAAAAACCAGCATAGAGCAACAGATAGAAGGTATGAGGAACAAGGCTGATGCCTATATTACTAAGCCATTCAACGTGCAGTTTCTGGAGCAAAACATCAAAAGTTTATTAGCGAATCGCGCCATATTAAAAGAACATTACACAGGAGATCTTTCTTCCAATCTGAAAACCCAAACCATTAGCAAACTGGATAGGAAATTTATGAATGAATTTACAGCCCTGGTAGAAAGCAACCTTTCCAACGAGAACTTTACTAATGAAGAAATATGCAAAGAATTGGGTATTTCAAAGGGCCTTTTGTATAAAAAAGTAAAAGCCCTGTACGATGTCAATGTGAACGATTACATCCTGAACACAAAATTGCAAAAGGCTAAATATTTCTTGCAGAATGAGGAATTGAGTATTGGTGATATAGCATACAAAGTAGGCTTCTCCTCTCCTGCTTATTTCTCTACCGTTTTTAAATCAAAATTTGGCATTACCCCAAAAGCCTTTAAAGAAAAGCAGGAATAGAACCCACTCCTACGCTACTCACTTATTAAAAGCAGGAACAGACATCCGGTTACTCCAGCAAACATTTTCTTGACGCTTTCATGTGGTCAAAATCCATAAATTTGAGACATGGAAATAAAAGTACAAGTACCATTCCAACAATTATTGACAATCGTCAAAAGCCTGAGTCCCACTCAGAAAGCAAAGCTGCGTCAGGAACTTGACAAAGAAAAGCCCTTGCAGAAAGACAAGGATGACTTTATCGAGTATTTGCTGAATGGACCTGTTTATTCAGAAAAGGACATCCAGGTAATTGAAGAAAACAGAAAAAGCATTGCTGCATGGCGGACGAAAAGCTAATGGTGGATTCAACTATCCTGATTGACTACTTTCGCAAAACTGACAAGGCAAAATCCAAATTAGTATCACATTTCAGGCAATATAATCGGCTTTATATTTCCAGTGTGACAGAGTTTGAGGTGGTCAATGGAGCTACCCCATCACATTTACGGTTTTGGGATGGCATGTTGGCAAGATTTTCTATTTTGGACTTTGGCAGCAATGCCGCAAGGAAATCGGCAGAAATTGTTGCTCAACTGAAAACCAAACGAAAAAGCATTGACAAGCCTGACTTATTTATCGCAGCAACAGCTATTGCACACGGGTTGACATTAGATACACTGAATATTAAACACTTTATACACATTGACAATCTAAACCTGCTGAACAAGTAAAGAGGCTACCTACATGACATTAAAACGGAACGCTATTGGTTTCGAGCTCTTAACCCTAAACATCTTCCTTACAGTTTCTTAATCCTTATATTCCTGAACCAAGCATCAGCCCCATGATCCTGCAAAGCAATCCGCCCCTTTTTGAACGTACCAAAATCAGGCATAGTATTAAACTTGCTGTGAGCGATCAAATTTCTCCAAGTATCGTCCCAAAGAGTTGTTGACAAGGTATGCTCCCCATTCATATAAAAATCCAGCTTTCCATCATTGGAAACAATCTCCACAGCGTTCCATTCTCCAGCCTTTTTTACAACATCCTTGGAAGCCGGTATCAGATCATACAATTCACCCGCCCTATGCTTATGAATTTTACCATCTTCATTTTTCTCGTTATCAGCAACCTGCATCTCCAACCCTGTACTCCAGGTATGTTCATATTTCGAAGTGTCCTCATGCACATAAAATATAATACCACTATTGCCGGCAGGTGATATTTTCCACTCCAGTTGCAGATGAAAATTTTCGTATTCATCATCAGTCACAAGGTCACCACCATTCTTTGTTTGCCAGTCATCCTTCTGAGAAGCATCAAGATGCAACACACCACCTTCAGCTTTCCATGCACTACCAGCTTCCCTTTTGCCATATGAATGCCATCCCTCAGTGGTCCTTCCATCAAACAATGAAATCCAACCGTCAGCAGTTTCATTTGATGTTGCTTTATTGCTCGAACACCCAGCCAATAACCATAATACAAATGCAAAAAGAATAATTAACCTTCTCATAGATTAAAATTTAAAAGTTCAAATAGTTCGGTTCTAATCAGCAAGGCCTTGTAGCGCCGACGCTCCGAGTATACCACTATTCTCAAGCTCAGACACCTCAATCCTCAACTCCTTCACTACCCTTTGATAAGCAAACGTTTCAATCCGCTGCCACATCGATTTATTAAAATACGGCCATGCATGCCGCACCGAACCGCCCAGTACGATCAAATCCACGTCCAGGGCAAACAGAATAGCTTTGATGGCATTCCCCAAATGAGCTCCCATTTCTTCATATTTTTTGATAGCACTTTGATCACCAGCCTGCGCTTGTTGAAAAACCATCTCACCATCAACACCATAAACATTCTGAAAAAACTGGCCACTTGCATAGTATTCATAACACTGGTCCAGGTAATCGATCATCCCAAACTCACCGGCACCGCAATGACGCCCGGAATATAATTTTTGATGAATGATGATACCAGACCCCAGGCCTGTACCAATGGTCAGTCCCAGCATAGAATGACAACCTTTTCCTTTTCCAAAATAGAATTCCCCGAGTGCAAAGCAGTTAGCGTCGTTATTGATCGAAACCGGCACTTGGTAACGTTCTTCCATAAGTTTTTGTAAAGGCACTTCTTTCCAGGAAGGAATATTGACCACATCAAAAACAGTCCCACTTTCCATATCAATTAGCCCCGGCACTCCGATGCCAATAGAAGCCACATCATCATTGATCAATTCGTCGGCGAGTTGAAACAACTCCTCCAAAACCTCTTCAGCAGAACTTTTTGCATTGATACGCTGGGACACGATCCGTGATAAACTTCCATCGTTCACCACGCCTCCGCGGATATTAGTCCCACCAAGATCGATTCCGATATGGCAGTTATGATTCATAGCTTAAATTTCATCTAATCCTGCGGCAGCTTCCCTGTCCAGGTAAACCCGTAAACCATTATGTTGACGTAGTAAGCTGGCAGGCACCTGTTCTGAAATAGGACCCTTTAATACCTTTTGCGCTATTGCAGCCTTATGGCGTCCACTGATCAAAAGAATAATGTAACGGGCCTCCATAAGTGTAGCCAGACCTAATGTAATACCTTTTGTAAGCTGCTTTTGTCCTTTAAAATATTTCTGCCCCACTTGTTGTGTTACAGTGTCCAGATCCGTTACATGAGATCGCAAAGAAGACTTTGTACTGGGCTCATTAAAACCTACATGACCGTTCATGCCCACACCTACAACAGCAACATCAATGCCTCTATGCTCCTGAATGAAATGCTCAATACGTTCACATTCAGCTTCCAGATCTTGAGCCTTACCATCAAAAAAACATATTTGATCCTGACTAAGCTGTAAGGGCTGAAATAACTCCCGGTTTAAACGAAACAGACAGCTTCCTTCATCACTCCCATTCATGCCGACCCATTCATCCAGGCTCACAAATTGCCAGTTCAAAACATTGATTTCTTTATTTTGAAAACGTTTCACGATCTCCCTGTATAAACCAGCCGGACTTTCACCGGAAGCCGGACTTATAACTGGTCGATCACGCTCTTGCATGAACTGCAAAATATCATCAGCCACCTTCCGCGACATGTCTTCATAATTATCAGCAATAAAAATTTCCATGGAATCCTATTGAAAGTAGAATTTATAAAGTTTACCTACCATCCCTCCTTCACGTTTGGCGTTTCACGTCTCATTACATTCCAGCCCCTGCAGGTATCCCTAACCAAAGGTCAATGGGTTTTGCAACCTTAACACTAGGTGTGTAAGGAAGCATGATCTTCGTGCCTACAGCAGCAGAAGCATAAGCTGCATAAATGATCTCAAGGACAGCCCTTCCGTCCTCACCGGTAACAAGTGGCTGTTTATCTTGTTGCACACAATCAATAAAATGCTTGAGCTCATGTGGATAGCCCTGGTTAAATACTTCTTCAAATACAGTAAAACTCCAGCCTATAGTAGTATCTGCTTTTTCCATGGCATACCCATAGCCCTGTTTACTATAGGATATAGCAGCATTACCCATGAACAGATCTGCATAAACCACCCCTCCGGTGCCATATACTTCACTCCGGTCGTCCATACCGCCATGTTTGGCCCAACTATTTTCTACAACACCAGTAACCCCATTTTCGAATTCAATGATCACAATAGAAAAATCTTCGCCTTTTGTCCTGTCTTTGTGCAAAACAGTTGACATGGTTGCGTAAACGCTTGTAGCTTTTGCATTATTAAGCATCCACCTGAACCAGGCAATACCATGGCAACCCATGTCCATCAATACGCCGCCGCCAGCAAGGTTTACATCATAAAACCAATCCGAGTGCGGACCAGAATGCTTCTCAGACTGCTTCAGCATGTAGATTTCACCAACTGCCCCCTCTTTCACCAGGTGGCGCACCCTTTCGTATTTAGGGGCAAAACACAGTTCCTCAGCATACATCAGCTTGACACCTGCCACCTTACAAGCCTCTATCATAGCGTCGGCTTCTTCCAGTGTAACAGCCAAAGGCTTCTCAATGATGATATGCTTGCCTGCGGCAGCAGCCCTTAGTGCAGTAGCAGCATGAAGATAATTGGGCAAACAAATGTCTACGACTTCACACCCTGATTCATTAATGATTTGGTCCACTTGATGGTACCACTGGGGAATATTATGTTTCTCTGCGAAGGCTTTCGCTTTTTGTTCACTGCGGGTATAAACAGCCACCACTTCTGCTTCCGGAATAAAACGGTGATAGCTTTCCATATGGATGTCCGAAACAAAGCCGGCTCCCAATATGGCAACTTTCGTTCTTTGCATGGTTTGTATGGGGATTATGGTATGAGAAAATACAAACTTTTCGTGGAAAAATGTGATATAAAAAAACAGGTTGAGTAAATAACACTCAACCTGTTTTCAAATTATTACCTAAGGAGTTACGAAGCGCTGTTGTTCTCCTTTAGGGGCTGGGGGTGTGCACCGTCCACCCAAAACACGACCCATCCTTCCGATCCGGCCTTGCACCTGGCGCATCTGCCGAAGTTAAACTCTTCGCATTTGGATCCGCAAACAAATACCTGTGTGTCTTTAACGACATCAACATCAAATCACCACGCAACATATCCTGCCATTGAAATACCGAAGCATCACCATTTTCCTCTTTTTCAATCCTCACTTCTGCCATTCCACCCATTCCTTTCACCGTCACAAAACCATCACCAACTTCCGATTGCAAGGCAATCCGGCCATTCCCACGGTCCAACACACGGAAACGCGCAGCCGGGCCTTTTGCCAAAGGATCTGAACTGGGTACAGGACGCACAAAACCTTTCCAATTTACCAATACCGTGCTATCTGCCAGGCTAGTCAACGTAATAGACTTTCCATAAGGCATAGGCTTGGTAAGCCCGTGTGAACGCGGCTCATCCACAATGAATTGGTTAAAGTCAGCATAACCACCTTCTACACCAGTCGTATTGTAATTAAACAAAGCAAAGCGCACACCCTGGAATGTTCTCAATTGAAACACCATAATAAATTCATCTCCTAACGGCTGGAAGCTTACGCCGTCTGTACTATAACTAAACCGTGCCTTTTCCGTATCAAAATTGCAATGCGCCCTTAACCATACACGCGAAGTATTCACCTGCGCTTTATCAGTTTTCCCCGTTTGTTGGTTAAACTGTTGCACTTCAATGTTGTTCCCATTCTTGCTCAAACCTACCCAGGCATAGGGAAGATTCAGCAAAGCAAATCCAGCCACATCCCCTGCTTTCAAGCCCCTTATATCCACTTCAGTAGTAGCAATTGACTCAGGTCCTACC
>CBKWHA010000180.1:0-11403 GCA_966674115.1 uncultured Chitinophagaceae bacterium | reverse complement strand
TTCCTTTTAAACCTAAAGTGTACATCAGTGGTAAATAGTGATCTGGTGTTGGTATGGCCAGTCTGGCTTCTTTGCCCAAACTTTCATAATTGATCAATGGTTTATGGTTGCCATCAGCTATCAATTGCTTGAATTTGTCGTTTAAAGTGAGCGCCCAATCATAACCATAGGATGCAGCATCCAATTTGTTCCAAGCAATCAACCTGAGGTTATGCACCATGTTGCCACTGCCAATAATGAGCACCCCTTTTTTGCGTAATGCATACAATTCTTTTGCAAGGTCGTAATGATATTGGGGACCTTTTGTATAATCTATGCTCAACTGAAGCACAGGAATGTTGGCTTCGGGGTACATGTGCCGCACAATAGTCCAGGTACCATGATCTAATCCCCAGTCGTGGTCTAATTCAACTTTGGTGGATTGAATCAGAGAAGTAGTCTCTTTTGCTAAAGCAGCATTACCTGGTGCAGGATACCGAACATCGAATAATTCCTGTGGAAATCCGCCAAAGTCGTGAATGGTCTTAGGAAAATCCATGGCTGTTATTCTTGTTCCCCTGCTCAACCAGTGTGCAGAAACCGCCAATACAGCTTTTGGTGTTGGAATTTCTTTTGCCATTTTTGTCCAGCGCTGGCTGAATTCGTTGTCTTCTATTCCATTCATGGGAGAACCATGACCGATAAAGAGAACAGGCATTAAATGGCCATCTTCTTTTAAATCGCTGGTAAACCTGTTGAAGGCTGATAAAGTTGTCATACCTATTGCTCCGGTTATTATTGTTTGAATAAATTGTTTTCGTTCCATTTTGAAATTTGAACGTTTGTTGGTGCCTGTTAATTAGTTATGTAATATCTTCCAGCCTGCCAGCCAGTTGTAGTTTTATTTCATGGTTAATTGGATCAGCAGGAGTTGCATATTTTCCAGTGTTCTGCTTACATATAGACCGCCTGCTATTATTGGGTTGAAGCCTGTTGTGCTTACCAATTCAGAAACTGTTTGTAAAGCTTCTTCATCATTGCCTGCTATAAAGGCGTCTACTTGTTTGCCATCGATAACAGGTGTAGAAAAGTCAGCAGCAAAGGTTGTGTTAAAAGCTTTAACGACTTTTGAATTAGGTAGCAGCTTTTGCAGTTCTTCTGCCGCGCTTGTGTCTGGATTTGTTACCAGACCATTATAGGATTCATTCAAAGGATTAGCTATGCTAATTACGATCTTTTGATTAGCTACTTCTCTTATTTTTTCGGCTACTTCTCTTTGTGACTGATAAGGAACGGCTGCAATTATGATATCAGCTTCCCAGCATGCAGTATAGTTACAATCAATAGCTTCCACGTCTGCAGATGGATTAGCATTCTTGATTTTGTTAACCAGGGATTGACTTTTCTCCTGTTCTCTTGCATAAAGGAGCAGCCTGTAATTGCCTTTTGAAAGGCTTTTGGAGATAGCGGATCCCATATTCCCCGTAGCTCCTATAATGGTTATTGTCTGCTTCGTTAGCATTTTCATCAATTTGGTCATGCAAAGCTAGTCCAACGAGGAGCCATGCTCCATTGAGTGTAGGCAAGAAAAAATATTGATCAAAATCAAGAAAAGGTACGAGGTTAGAAGTACGAGGTAAGAGGTGCGATCACTTATTTTGCTGATATTTTCTTCCGCAGGCGGCTTAAGGTTTCAGGTTTCAGACCCATATAGGAGGCGATCATATGCTGTGGTACGCGCTGAACTATATTCGGGTAGAGTGTAATAAAATTATTGTATCGCTCTTCCAAAGGCAAGCTAATGATTGAGGTCAGTCTTTTTTGCATGGCTAAATAAGCACCTGTAATTTGCAGCCGGACATAAGTCTCATACTTAGGGCATCTTTTTAAAATTTCTTCTTGTGCAGATTTGCTGATCATTACCAGCTCGGAATCTTCCAGCGCATCTATATTGTAAGTGGCGGGTTCACCTGTCATAAAGCTATACAAGTCAGATATGGTCCAGCCTTCCAGTGCAAATTGAATAATGTGTTCATCGCCTTTATCATCTACTGAATAGGCCCTTAAAGCTCCTTTTTCTACAAAAGCGATTATTTTGCATACATCACCTTCCTGCAACAGGTATTGTCTTTTCCGTATCTTTTTAGGTGTCAGATAGCTTCTAATAATGTCCTGCTCTTCTTGGGTAAAGGAAACCTTTTCATTAAGCTTTTGGAAGAATAACTCGTACATAGCGCTTCAATTTAGGTAATGTTTTAGTAACCTGTACAATGAAGTGGCATAAAAATTAATTACATTCCTTTTAATAATGCTAACATTATGGCTGACAATTATGTGGTTCCGACGCAAACCAGAATAGGGCATGTGCACTTAAAGGTGGCAGATATAAGACGTGCCCTGGACTTCTATCATGGGCTATTGGGCTTTGAAATAACACAGTATTATGGTGATGATGCAGTCTTTTTATCTGCAGGAGGTTACCACCATCATATCGGGTTAAATACATGGCATAGTAAAGGGGCAGTTCCTGCACCTCGTAATAGTGCAGGTCTTTATCATTTGGCAATTCTTTATCCTTCACGAAAAGACCTGGCCATCGTTTATAAAAGACTAAAAGATGCACGGTACCCTTTGGATGGAGCATCTGATCATGGCGTGTCAGAAGCGCTTTATCTGCGGGATCCTGATCATAACGGAGTGGAGCTATATTGGGACCGGCCCAGAGATCAGTGGCCTATACGGGAAGGTGAGTTGCAGATGGTTACTGAGCCGCTGCATTTAGCAGATCTATTAAAGGAGTTAGAATGATGGGTTGTATATAAACTTGAAGGGGCAGCCTTTACGGTTGCCCCTTCAAAACCTCAAATTGATGAACCTGTAACATCACATTAAAAACTACCTACCTTTTCTGTATCTTCTTTTCTTATAATAGTTACAGTTCCGCTTTCTGCAGGCACTTCCTTTTCCCCTTCAACAAAATACATGTCAATCTCTCCAACGTTTTTAGCATATACTTTTCCCCTGTGGGTGCAGATGTATTTATCTTTTATCAATTCACACGTAGTTGCAGATACATTAATTTGTCCTGGCTCTCCATTGCTCTCCATTCGACTAGCAACGTTCACTGTACTACCCCAAATGTCATATGCATATTTTTTCTTGCCTACTACGCCTGCTACAACAGGGCCTACATGTATGCCAATACGGATATCCCAGACAGGTAATCCTTGTTCTAACCTTTTCTGGTTGTAACTACCAATAAATTCCCTGATCTCCATGGCTGCTTTTACGATCCTGACAGGATGGTCCTCATCCGGGGTGGGTATGCCACCTGCACACATGTAAGCATCACCAATAGTTTTGATCTTTTCCAGGTTGTACTTTTCTATAATGTTGTCAAATGCCATAAAGCAGTTGTTCAGCTCTTCTACCAATTCCTGGGGAGGCATTTTGTCTGCAATCGTTGTAAAGCTCTTGAAATCAGTAAACAGCACTGATACCTTATCATAATGTCTGGGTGTAGAGATGCCTTTCTCTTGTAGTTCACCGGCTACTTCTGCTGGCAGTATATTCAGGAGCAAGTGTTCAATCTGAGCTTTTTGAAAATCAAGAAGTTTATTGATCCTGACTTTTGCCAGATAGTTTCTGAAAATGATAAAAGCAATAACAAAAATCAGGATCAAACCTACAGCAAGTGCATTGGTGGCCAGTTTTTTCCGTTGCAGTTGAAGTTCCTTGAGCGATTTGTCTTTTGTGAGCAGGTCAATCTCACCTTGTTTCTTCTGCAGGTCAAAGTCAAATTGAAGACTTGCGAGCTTTTTATTAGTTTCAATATTGTACAAGGTATCCTTAATGTCTGTATATAAAGTCTGATATTTAAAAGCGTTATTGTAATTCCTCATACGTGCGTATGTGGTAAACAATCCATGATACACATCTTTCAATTCGTCAAGTGCATTAATTTCCCGCCCGGTAGCTTCAGCCTGCTTATAATAATCCAAGGCAGTATGCAAATTCCCTTTTTCTGTATAAGTATTTGCCATCCCTATTAGGGACTGTAGTATGTATAATTTGTTGTCCACCCCCTGTGCTGTTGAAAGGGCCTTGCTGTGAAACTGCAGGGCAAGGTCATACTTCCCGTCCTTTTTGTATTCTTTAGCAATGGCATTGTAAGCATAAGGGAAATTTCCGGCATCCTGTGCGTGCTGATATATTTTTAATGACCTGTTTAAATACTGCAAAGCCAGTGTGCTGTTGCCTTTGTTGGAATAAACTTCTCCAATGTTGACCAAAGTGGTACCTATACTGTTGGTATCCTTGACGTCCTCGGCTAACGGGAGTGCTTTTAAATAGAATTGTAAAGCTTTGTCATACGTTTCCCGCTTGAGTGCATAAGTGGCACCTACATTATTCAACGCATACAAGATTCTACCTTTATCATCAGATTGTTCTGCCACTTTGAGGGACTCTAGATAATTTGCCAGCGCTTTTTCATAATCACCCTGTATGCTGTAAATAACACCAATGTTGTTCAATATATTAGAAACGCCTATCAGATCATTGGCAGATCTGAAGAAGGCCATAGACTCTTTCCAATAGTTGATCGCATCCAGGTGTTTGCCTTGTGTAAAATAAATGATGCCTATGTTTTTTAGTGCCTGTGCAGCTCCTTTGGCAAAGCCGATTTGCTTTGCCAAAGCTATAGCCCTATTGTTATAAGCAATTGCCTGCTCCGGGGTGCTTTCGGCAATAGCTTTGCTTTTTGCTAAGTACGCATTGACTGTGCTGGTATCTTCGATGGTAACTCCTGAGGTTTGTCCAACACTTTCAAGCGTTAGGAATATCCAACAAACACACCCGACAAGTATTTTCCATTTCATCACTTACATCATTTAATCAGAAGTTTATTGTTTTATAAAAGGGAATGTTTTATAAAAGTCATTCACCTTTGCCCTGATAAAATAAGTGCCCTGCTTCAGTTCTGATACATCCACTTCCAGCCTGTGATCTGAAACTTTGTTTATCGACCTTATACCATACTTTTTTCCTGTTGCATCAAACAAGGTCAGTTCCTGTGCACTGATTTTCGAATTAAATGTCTCTAAGATCAGCTTACCTGAATTTGGATTGGGGTAAACTTTTGGTTTTATATCGTCTAATAACAAAGACTGGTTAGAACGCTCTGGAGCTGCCTGTATCCCTGTTAATACATTCAAACTTCCACACCGGTTGGAAGTTGATGAGGCTTCGCTGGCTACAGATGCTTTCTGGTTAACATCAAAAGTGATCACTGTCCATACCAACTTGGCGCCATTGAAGTATAGTTTGAACCTGTGTGTGCCTGGCTCGAATAATATAGGTTGCACGCCACTGTAGGAGCCAGCGGCTGCTGTTATAAAGTTGTTTTCTCCTATTGGTATATATAGTATCTCTGCATTATCGTTTGTATAGCCGAAGTAGGCTATGTAGTCAAATCCTGAAGGATCACCTGGTACATAGTCTACGCATTCCAGGAATGGTTTGATTTTTTTAGCGCCTTTACCATTTGGATTTACATAAAGGGTTCCATTTACATAGTTAATATTGTAGTTGCCTGTGTTTTGCAGCACTAAATTGGATGGAATAATGGCATATGTGCCTGCGTTTCCTTTATATGCTGGATTCAGTTTGTATGTAGGACCTGAAACAATTGTATTGGCATCATTGTACCTAAATCCTGTTATTGTTGAGGTAAATACAGGTAATGGATCACCCTGGTACATGCCCTTATCATCTGCTGTTACTGTTAGCGTGGCCTTGGTTACCGTCAGTTTAGCACTTACATATTTTACGGTATAACTGGTTGGTGTCACCAACGGCAGGTTGGTCGGTATGATGGTGTATTCGCCTGCCGGGAAATTGGGGCCTTCGATGATAGTACCCGCTGTGTTTTTTATAATATAGGAAGGTTGTTTGGGATCTGCTAAAAAGTTCTCGGCACTGTTATCATATTGGAAGCCCGTTATTGTAGAAGTAAAGATAGGTGCTGTTCCATATTCTATGGTAACATTGTTTGCCTTCACTGTAAGTGTGGCAGGTAGAACGGTAAGATTACTTGAATTATATGTTGCGTTGATGTTTTCATCCAGTGCAGCAGCAGGCACTACCTTATGAGTGCCGGCTGCAAAGCCTGTGATCATATTCATAGGTAAAAAGAAAGCTGCTGTATTACTTGGAAGAAAAACATCATTGGAGTCAATTATAGCAAGCGTATTACTATTACTAACCGGAGAGAACGAATTAACGAGATAAGCCGGGTTCACTAAATAAGCCGGATTAGTAAAAGGCGCATCGTTGACTACAGCCGAACCGTTAATTAAATAAGCAGGATTGACAATTGTCTTCTCTGTAATGTTTACTAAATAGGCCGGATTAACCAGATACGCAGGATTTACCAGATAGGCGGGGTTGACTAAATAAGCCGGATTTACTAGGTATGCCGGATTTACTAGGTATGCCGGATTTATCAAATAGGCAGGGTTCACCAATTCTGACTGGGATGGATACCCTTTATAATAAATCAGTGTTGATGGTGCCAGGTCGACAATCGTGGGAGCGTACGGTTCCCCATTCACTAAATATGCAGGGTTCACCAATTGCCTGGAATTTTGCAAAGAAGGTGGTGAAACCAGAAAACTTAGGTTGGCCAATATTTCGTTGGTGAATTGTCCATTGACAATATAGGTGTTGTTTTCTATATAAGCCGGGTTGGCTATAATTACTGCATTTTTTACAATTTTATCCCGGTGTATAGCGTGGAGCTTGTTCAGTAGCCATTGAGGATCTGCAATCGTTGTTGAGGTGTATTGGTAATTGAATTCAAAATCCGAAATATTTTCTCCGTAAGTAATGGTCTTATCCTGTGGCGTGATTAGCAACGGCAATTTTTCTATGGTAAGTACACCATTGTTAAAAGTATAGTTGTAGAAATCTAATAAAGCAATGTCCGCAGCATTGGAAGAGTCAAAGGTTCGAACCGGTACAACATTATATAAACCGACCTTGCTGGTGTCCGTGGCCGTTGATGTGAATTGGAGGTTTGTAAGCCCGAGTTGTTCCAGTGTATAACCGGAATTCTCCAGTGCCACGCCATCTACCTTTATGGTGGCTGTAAATGGTGGCAATGCTTCTGCATACTTCTTCGTTGTATCATCAGCCGTAACGGTCACGTTCTTTTTTACAATGTTGAAGAAGTGCAGGCTGTTTGATAGGCCTCCATCAAGACCGCTGCTTGAAATCGAAGGAGTGCTTACCTGTATGGAAGGGTTGCCGCTAAAGGCCGGTATGGTAGCACTGAGTTCGGTTTCATTGATATAGGCAGTAGGCAAAGGAGTGCCATTAAATAGAATTTGAGATTGTGCAGTAAGATAATTGCCTTGAACCGTTAGTTGAAACTCCTGTTCGCCAGGTGTTACACCAGTTGGGTAAGATAATGAATAAATTTCAGGATTTGGTGCAGCAAAGGTTTGCATGGCTTCATAAGGTTGCATGAAGCCAAAACCTGTACTTTGATCGTAACCTGGACCTCCCATATTCAAAGCTGTGTTTCTCAGTAAGGTTCTAAGGTTGTCAGGAGTAAGTGTGACACCAGAAAATTTCTTTTTGCCTTCAATGAGTAAAGCCGCGGTAGCGGCGGCATGTGGGGCCGCGGCAGAAGTGCCAAAGAAGTTAGGAAAAGCATCACCGTCAATATTAGGCGTTCCAAAGTTTACCGTGGTATTTCCGCCATTAGGTGCAACAAAGTCTGGTTTTTGCCTGTTTACTCCATTGATGAGTGTACCACCCCAGGAGGAGAAAGACGCAATAGTGGGTATGTTTACGCCAAAAGGCGGCGTGTTCAAATACAAGGCGGCGCCAATAGAAAATGCTTTATCAGCATTAGCATGCCCTACAATAGTGGATTTGCCTTGCCGGAATTCATCAATATTGATATTACCTCTGAAAACAGCGTATTTAATACGAACAGCATCAGTCCCTGAAGCTCTGACTATAAGTATATTGGTTTGAGTCGTTGAAGTGACGGTAAAGGGTAGGAATTCGTAAGGATCGGCGTTGGTGTTGACCCTGTTGAAACCATAGCGCTGTGAGCCATTGTTGGCATCCAAATAAATGTCGAGATCATTGGCTGCACCAGGAAATTCACCATTAGAATAAAATAAGTCTTCCCACTGAAGCACAATAGTATAGGTACCAGGATTCAGTGTTACTTTCTGATAAATATCTCCATTACCGAAATCGTGGGCAGTTCCGGAAAGTCCTTGAGGTGTAATGAACGAATTAGTAAAAATACCTTCATAAGAAGAGCTGCCGAAATTACCCGCTGAAGTAAAACAGAAAGTTCCATTATTGCTTGCGGCATTTACTGCATTGGCAACTTGACCATCCTTTAAGAAGGGTTCTGTCGCAAAAGTAATATCGTCTATAAGTACATTGCATCCTGCATCAACTAATTCATGAATACCTGCTGCCATATCACCGGCAGTAATAAACCCTGTTCTGAAGGCCAGTTTGGCCTTTGGTGCTATATCATGAACAATTTGAAGCATGGCTCTTCCTTCATCGGGACGTATGCCAAACGGATATTCTTTAAGTACCTGAACAGGTGTAGTATTGACCGGGTTGGTAGGGCTTCCAGGTAGATCACCATTAGCTACATCTATTGGAGCATTGCCTAGTGTGTTATAACTATCCGACATGACACCTACTTTAATACCTTCTCCTTGTAGGTCGTATCCATTACGGACAAAGTTTGAACGCAAAGCACTGTCGCCGGCAGTCTGGGTAAGACCGCTATTCCCAATTACGGGATAAAGTGGACGTACGTAATCGATGAGATCAGGCAAATTGTTCAGTAATGGCAATTTGCTGATTTTGATCTTGCCTGTAATAATATTTAAATTGTTTCCATTGGACTGAATGTTGGTTAATCCATATTCCGGTGTTTGCAGCAATGACAATAAGGTAGCATATTGCCCTTGTTTGGCAATTACATCAATCATTACCGAGTCATTCGAAAGAATGAAGATCGTTTTAGCGGAGTCTACAACCTGACCCGAATAGTTATAGAGGGCAGTTAGTTCAGGACCAATAGTACTATAATCTTTACCGGGGCCTTGATAGGTTAAAAACTTTAGGTCTGCGAATGGTGCATGCTCAATAGAAATACTGCTGCTGATGAATACCTGTGTGCCGCTGAGCAATGCACCTATTGCTTTTGACGAAATTGACCCGGCACCAATGGATATGGCTCCATAAGGCGCCCAAATAGTTCCTATCCATGCTGTTTCTACGCCTTGAGATGTTCCGTTGTTGATTGTCCATGCATAGGTACCGTTTGATGAGGTATTTCCCTTTCCATGTGTTTCGGCATAAATGTGATCAGGACTACCGCCGTTTTTGATCTGGACGGCAGATTTGCCCAGGTTGGCATCATTGTGTACATATATCTTGAAGAACTCGGAAGACTTGTTTTTAAAATCAAAAACAAACTTGTTAACAGAACCGGTATTATTGATGGAATTAAACACATAAACACCAGGTCCGGAAAGCGTCAACGTCTTATTTCCACTAAGGATAATGTTGCCATAGGAGCCTGGGGTAATTGTAGTTGTGCCCGTAATGTTTTGGGTGCCTGCAGGATCAAAGTCATTTATAACTGGCATTTGTGGCAGGGCAGGAACAGAAGGATAACCAATGACCTCTCCGCCTGCTGGTGCTGGTCCTGAATAGGTTGTTCCAGTAGGATGGGTAACCCGCCCGCTCACTTGTCCTCCTCCGACAACTATATTTCCGAATACATCAATATTACCGCTTAATTGGCTGCTGTTTCCCGCTACTATGGCAGGGTTGTTCGTTGCGGAATTATTGGCTACTGTAATAAGGCCCCCCGCCTTTATACCATTGCCTAGATCTACCCAGCCACCACTGTGAATACTTCCATTGATGGTAACGGTACTGTTGGCCTTGACCAGTGTATAGCTGCCGACAGCACCCGAACTAATAACAGCGCCTGAAGAAATAAGCACTCCACATCCCGGAGCTGTAGGGGTTGTTTGGTTTTGCCCATTAGGACAGGAGCCGTTGCCGCCAAAAATTACGAAGTCGCGTAGGGTTAATTGAGCTGAAGAAATAGATGAGATAAGGGCACCCATAAGCAACAGTAAAATGTTGCGTAAATTAAATATTGCCAAAGAGAGCTTTTGGCTCATGTGTTTGATTTTCAGTCTTTAATGGGCAAATGACCAAATTGGGGTTAAGGGCTGTTTCATAGAAGTTGATTCTTTTATTTCAGGGAGTACAAGAGAAGGTTGTCATCTAAATACTTTGATCGTAAATGCATCAAAGGAGTTTCCAGGGAATAAGGACGGTTTAATAGAGCTTTAATAAAAGACCTTGAAGTTAGGAATTTCTATGAGGAATAAAAAAACATAATATTGTTGCAGGACAGCCTGGTTTTGGTTTTGCGGGCTTGCTCTATCTTATCTTGGTAAGTGCAGTCAGGGGGTGTTTCAAATTCTTGAATTGCATCAGGTCCATTTTAACACTACCTACAATGATCGGGCTTTCTATACGAACAGGTATGTGATTGGCATCATCAGTGATCCAGATGGTCATTTTTTCACCGCCATTAAAAGTCTGACCCTTCAGAAGTAATGGCTTAATCTTGATAGCATTGAAGCTCCCATATTTTGTTTTTACCTTTTCTCTGCCCATATAACGGATATACATGTTGTATACCTCGTTGTCTACAAACATGTTGAATGGTATCTTGTCTCCTGGTTTGTATTTGTTGAAATCTAAATTACGTGCATAGTAAAGAGAGCTGACAACATCCTGTATCTGATGAGGTATTTTGATGATTCCTTTCCGGGTAATGGCGGTTTTGTTGTTATGGTCAAAAACAACTTCTTCATATTTTTTATAATCGCCCTCGTTTACATTACGTATGAACTTTAACGGCTTCAGGTTATCCGCATCAAAATAGCTTTCATAACGGTCCCTTACTTTAAATATCCAATCGTATCTAGAATTGGTGACACCTTCCCCTACCACATGATAGGCATCATTGTTCTGGAAATTTACCCTGGAGGTAGAAAACGTTGCTGTTCCGGCGTTAACATATAAACCGATCACATTATAAAAAACGGTATAAGTTATTTTCTCACCCGCCTGGAAAGCATGATCCTGTGCGTTTAATGGCAATGAAAGGGCATATATAAAGGTTAATATCAAGAAATAAAGCTTTTTCATGGTCGGCAGTCATGTTTTTTTTAAAGGTGTTATGCAATATAAAAAGTTGGTTATTAATAAATTGTTATTCTTGGACTCAATGCCGCTCACACGTTTTACCAAACCCTTAGTATTTTTTCTCATATCTTTACTCGG
>CBKWHA010000179.1:0-11537 GCA_966674115.1 uncultured Chitinophagaceae bacterium | reverse complement strand
GCCACAGGCGGCTGCAACCGATACATTCAGAGTAAAAATCAACAATACTGCCTGGACGCCACATGCCATTTCAGGTACCACTTCCTTCGGGCAGATTGCTATTAACGCCTCCAATAGTGCGGCCACAAAAAATGTTGGGTTGCTTTTTCCATCAAACATAACACCAGGAACATACGATCTGGATTTTTGGGGTGCAACATATATAGGTCAATACAACCCTGATCTGGACCCAATGCATTCACAGGCCTCTATGTCTGGAACGTTAACGATATTGGAGCATAATACCACCACAAAACGCATCCGGGGCAACTTTACTTTCAGAAGTGAAGAAATTCTGGATCCTACACATTTTACGAACCTGTCCGAAGGCTACTTTTCGGTGAAGTATCAATAATTTCTCTTTACTCATCACTCATCACTCATTTCCCTCACCACCCAATGCCATAATCTTCCCCGTGGTTGCTCGAGCCGCCCCAAAAGCTGCCGTGCTTCCAGTCGAAGTATATGGCATTGATGGGTCCGCTGGTACGATCGTCAAAGCTCAAAGTATAGCCCATTCTTTTGAGCTCGTTACGCACTTCTTCAGGCGTGCTGTCATGCAACAGAATTTGGCCGGGACGGGGTTTGCGGTCATCAGTTTTCATACCACCCAGTGAAAGCCATAGCTGGTTGGAATTGATGTTGGCAGCTTCGGCAGCCTGTTGTACGTTCATGCCAAATTCTACTACGTTCAAAAAGAATTGCAACAGGTTTTGATCTTGTGTATCCCCACCCTGCACTGCAAACGATAAAAAAGGTTTGCCGTCTTTCAGCGCCAGGGATGGTGTTAAGGTTACCCGTGGCCGTTTACCAGGTTGCACCACATTAAACGGGTTAAGCGTAGAATCCAGCACAAAGCTTTGCATGCGTTGGCTCATACCCACACCTGTATTGCCTGCAATACAGGCGGGCACCCAACCGCCACTAGGCGTAATAGAAACCACCCAGCCTTCTTTATCGGCAGCTTCTACACTGGTAGTACCCAGCCATAAACTTTCCTGGTACGCTGTTAACGAAGAAGTATTCTGGATGTCATGCGCAGGAGCAAAGTTGCGGTTTGTGGTATCCAGTTCATAACCACGCTTTTTCAGCAATTCCTTGTATGGATTGGTTTTACCTTCAAAAGGATAAGGATCACCAGGACCTATGTCCGTATTATTTTTATCAAACCGGATCAAACTAGCTCTTTGTTTGGCATATTCCTCACTCAATAAGCCCTTTATAGGTTCTTGGGGCGCGAAATAAGGATCGCCATAATAAAAGTCGCGGTCGGCAAATGCAAGGTTCATAGCCTGGTATAGGGTATGGATATATCGGGTGCTGTTGTAGCCCATGCCTTTAAGGTCAAAGTTTCCCAATATGTTCAACGCCTGCAGCATCATTGGCCCCTGCGTCCACTGCTGTAACTTATAAACATCAATACCCTTGTAAGTTATTTTAAGCGGTTCTTCTTCAATGGGCTTCCACCGGGCCAGATCTTTTATAGTGATCAGGCCACCCTGTTCCTGGCAACCACGTACAAACTCCCGGGCAATATCTCCTTTATAAAACCGGTTATATGCCGCCATGATGGCTTCTTTTCGGCTCTTTCCCTGATTTCGTGCAGTCCTTTCAGCTTCCACCATTTTTGTCAGGGTTTGCAACAAATCCTTCTGTACAAAGATCTCTCCTGCTTCCGGAGCTTCCCTTTGTTCACCTGAATGCGTTAAAAATACTTTCTTGCTATAATGCCATTGTTTGATCTGATCCTTGTTTCGCTCAATGCTATTGGCAGTTTGTGCTTCCATGGGATAACCAGCCGCCAATTGAAGTGAAGGCGTCAGCACCTGTTCAAGGCTCAAGGTTCCATAGTTGGCCAGCATATAACAAAGTCCACCAGGAGTGCCAGGTGTAACAGCCGCCAGTGGTCCAAATTCCGGAGGAAAATTGTACCCCTTGCTCTTGAAGAAATCCACCGTAGCGCCAGTAGGTGCAACACCCAGCGCATTGATCGCAATTACTTTCTTTGTTTTTGGGTTATAGATCAGTGCTTGTGTTTCCCCTCCCCAGCTCAATACATCCCACATGGTACAAGTAGCAGCCAGCATGGCACAAGCTGCATCTACCGCATTGCCACCTTTTTGAAAAATCATCGCTCCTGCTGTAGCTGCCAGTGGCTTACCGGTAATAGCCATCCAGTTCTTTCCGTGCAATACCGGCTTTTGTGTTTGTTGTGCGTTTGAAGGAATTGCAAAAGCTGCAATAATAAGGAGGGTATAAAGGTGTTTCATGTTAAGGGGTTACATGTTAAAATATTTCCAGCACACCAATCTCTGTAGAAAAATCAAGTAAAGCTATTTCACTTTTATGCTTTATTAACAATGACAAGATATAATCAGTACTTTGGTTACCCGTTCGCAGTAAAACAACTTTTGGAGGAAATCCCTTTACCCTTGCATAATCCAGAAAATCGTCGTCATTGGTAACGATAATAAATTGATGCTTTAAAGCATAATCCCAAATCTCTGCATCTTTGGCAGGCACCTGAAGGTCTATCTTATCAACATGCAAACAATCGGTAAAGTGTACTTTTAATTTATCGGTAAGCCTCCATGAAATATTAGCATCCAAAAGCAGCTTCATATCAGGCAGCAATAATTTTGATCATGGTTTCCCTATCGGCTGCAAAAGCCAACGCTGCTTTTATATGTTCTTCTTGAATAGATGGATAATCTTCCATAATTTGCTGGTAATTCATTCCGGATGCCAGCCATTGTAAGATATCTGAAACAGCAATCCGGGTACCCTTGATGCAGGGTTTCCCAAATCGTATCTCCGGATCTATAATTATAAAGGCAGCATATTGTTTCATGAATTAAATATACTCTTTTTTTACTTCTTCCACACCACTCCCCTCACTCCTCCATCACAATCACCACCTTCGCATTCTTCTGTTCAGATGAAGAAATAAACACCTTATGCCGCTTATCATTCGCCGTTACAATCATCAGCGACGTATTAGGCGGAATAGAACCCAAATTATCCGCCACCATGATCAACTCATGATAAGCATTTTCCCTATCTACCTTTAGCCGGAAACTGATTGGCTTTTGCGTTAGCCTGGCTTTTGAAACGATCAACTTGTTATTGAGGTAAACACTCACCGTATCACCATCAATTTCACCATTGTCATATAAATCTATGGTCAACTCCCCTGCAGGCGTTTCTATTTGTTTGATCAAGGGGTTAGCCCTGGAGCGCAATACCTGCGGCGCAGGAACAGATATTGCCGGTCTTTCCCTTCGCACAATTGGCGCAGAAGCAACCACAGAATCCCTTCCTCTCTTCAACTCAGCTTGCTTTACAGGCTCTTTATTCACCTCGGGCACTGGTGCTTCTTTCTTCTTAGCCACCGGAGGCGTTACCTTCTTCGGTTTAGCCTTCACAACAGACTTCTGCGGAGTGCATTCACGAAAGGTTATATCATCCAAAGCAAAATCATTGCCGCACCCTCCAATAGCGTTATCCTGCATAGTGAGCACAACTGATTTTTCACCCGGAGGCATCGTAAAATAAATTACAGATTTCCTCCATTGAGGTGACGTCCTTTGCACCAGTTCACCAAGGCGAAAGGCAGCGATCTTCTTTCCGGAAGTAGTTGACAACATGATGGAAATAATTGGCGACAGGGAGGAACAGCATATATGCAAACGGCATACATTGATCAACCAAAGTGAGAGTTCATAGGATTTATTGCCGGATAGCCCCCTGATGGTGCGGTTGAAAAAAACACCGCCGCCAGGATAGGCATTCACCAGCATCATATTACCATCTTTATCTCCCGGTGTGTGGTCTTCCGGCAGTGTAAACCAGTCGCCTTCGAAACAATTGGATGTATAGGAAGTATAAGTATAATGGCCGTCTGTAGGACAGCCACCCCATATCCGTTCATAATTGGACGGGTGAGTTGTGTTAAAGTCCTGCACGCTGCCGCCACTGCCAAAATCGATCTGCACAACAACATCTTTTACAATGCAACCGGCCTGTTGTGCCCTGGCCCTTGACAAAAAGACCACAATGAGCAGTAATATAAAAATGCTGCAATAGAAAGTCGGCCGTTTTATACCAGCAATCATTTTACTTTTTATATTCTACAATTTAAATTTTATATTTCCATTCCTTAACTTTTAAAAAAATTTGTTTTTAAAAAATCCTTGCCATGACCAATCGTCGTCGTTTTCTGAAACAAACCTCTGCCTTATTGGGAGGCGCTACGCTCTTATCAGCCTTGGATCAAAAAGCTTTTGCACTTTTCCGGAATCGTTTGGCACCTAGCGACCAGGTAAATATTGCCGCCATTGGCATTGCCGGTATGGGTTGGGCCAATGTAAAATCAGCGCTGAAAGTACCAGGCGTTAACCTGGTGGCCCTGTGCGATGTAGATAAGAACGTTCTGGACAAACGCATGGGTGAATTGGCCAGCCTGAATGTGAATGCAGCCAAAGTGAAAACCTATTCCGATTACCGGCGTCTGTTAGAGCAAAAAGATGTAGACGCTATCATTATAGGTACCCCCGACCATTGGCATGCCTTGATGATGATGGATGCCTGTCAGGCTGGTAAAGATGTATATGTAGAAAAACCGGTTGGCAATTCTATTGAAGAATGCAGGGCAATGGTGGCCGCCCAGAAAAAATACAACCGTGTGGTGCAGGCCGGGCAGTGGCAGCGCAGCCAACAACATTTTAGGGACGCTGTTGATTTTGTGCATTCCGGGCAACTGGGAAACATCCGCACGGTAAAAGTGTGGTGTTATCAAGGCTGGATGAAGCCCGGTCCAAAGGTTCCGGATTCGGCACCCCCACCCGGCGTAGATTATGCAATGTGGTTGGGGCCGGCCGAAAAAAGACCTTTTAATTCCAGCCGCTTTCATTTTAACTTCCGGTGGTTTTGGGATTATGCTGGCGGCCTTATGACTGATTGGGGCGTTCACCTGCTGGATTATGCTTTGCTGGGTATGAAGGCACCTGAGCCCAAAACCGTTGCAGCCTTAGGCGGCATCTTTGCTTATCCGGAACTGGCCCAGGAAACGCCCGATACGTTAACTGCCTTGTATGAATTTGACGGTTTCAACCTGGTATGGGATCATGCCATGGGCATTGACAATGGTTCGTACGGCCGCGACCATGGCATTGCCTACATTGGCAATAACGGCACGCTAGTGCTGAACCGTGGCGGCTGGGAAGTGATCGAGGAAAAACGCAGCGGGAACAAAATAAGCAAGCCGCTGGCACCCCAGGTCGACAATGGCCTGGACAAGCACTGGGAAAACTTTATTGCGGTGGTTCGTTCCCGTAAGTTGGATGAACTGAATTGCCCCATCGAGGCTGGTGCGCATGTTGCTACCGTGGCTCAACTGGGTAATATCAGCTATCGTAGTGGTCAGCGGGTAGTATGGGATAAAGCTAAGGGGAAGTTTACGGATGACGACCTGAACGAAAAATACTTAATGGCAAAATATCATAATGGATATAAGTTGAAGAATGTGTAGTCAACTACTATATCCCCATCCATTAGTTTTTACACCAGGTTTGTCACGTATTCAGCAAGACATTAAATAAATAAGCAAATAATAAAGCAGAAAGCTAACTAATTGTTTCATTGGTACCTTTTCTTTATTCTAAAAAATTTAAATCTTTCATAGAATAAAGGATATTTCTCAACGCCATTCATCTAACGAGTACCACTATTTCCTTTTTTGAACGGACATGCCTACAAGTAAACTAGTAGATACAGGTAAGCAAAAATACATTAGAATTCTGATACATACCATTTATTTTTCCTGCGGAAAATAGCTTCCGTTGATCACCAGGCTATTGGTACCATCACCCATATCCCAAATACAAACCACTGCTTTTTTGATTGTTCCATCAGCAAAATTGAGCGTCAATGTATTTCCGGTTATCGTATAAATTCCTTTTTGATTCCACTCTTTTTGACCAGTAACATCAGGAGTTGTTACTGTTCCCAAAGAATTGTGGGTAAATGTGCCATCTTTACTGAATACGAAAGTGCGTACAGAGGCCACGTTAGGCATGACAGCACTGGCTGCATACTGTCCTGAAATACGGTAATTGGCAGGCAGACGGTCCTGACGTGATACAATACCACCATTAATCGTACTAAAGTCACCGCCCTTGCTTTCTAGGCTCCACTCGGCTTTCTTGCCGTTGCGCCAGGTGATGATCATTTTTTTACCTACAACCTGGTACTTACCAATATTGCTTCCATTATTCTGCTCTTCACTTTTATAATTTATAGGATCTACCCCATTCTTCGGATCATAAACAATAGTTCCATCTGCACCTAAGAAGATCCAGTTGATATCCAATGAATAACGAGAACCGATCACTCGTCCAAACGTCCTTAAATACAATTTACCTGTAGTACCTGAGTAGGATTGCTTCACCACTGCCTCTTCTTTTTTAGCAACAGAATTATTGATATTTGTGGATGCCCCACTGTTTGATCCAGCCGCACGCAAACGGTCTTTCCTCACCCATTCATTCCATGAATCACCATAACCATTATAATTTATTTTATACTGGTCACCTTTTACTTCCAACACAGAGCCTTTGTACCAGGAGCCACCCCATGAAATTTCCACTTTGCTCCCCACTGCGTATAAGGCAGCTATACTTTGATCAACTGCTGGTTTTATTTCACTGGAATTGGAAGTATTTATATAGGGAGCATTGATTGTTCTAAACTGTTCCCGGGTAATCCAGCGGTCATTGGAGGCGTCATAACCCTCATAATGCACCTTATACTGATTTCCGGAAACATCCAGGATACTCGCTTTATACCACTTTCCATCCACTCCGTATATTTCTATCTGGCTGCCGGTATGGGGCACTTTCTGCAATTGTTCCACCGTCATCCATACATCATAGAAACTATGGTAACCATCAAAATGAATTTTATACTTGTCACGGTCAATATCTACAATGGTAGCCCTGTATAGCTTTGCATCCAGAGAATAAACGTCTACCTTTTCGTCTTTCTGAAATTTTTGGGCAAAAAGGGTATTACTAAAACAAAACAGAGTAAAAAAGAGGATAACTACTTTCATATGCAACAAGGTTTTGGAGAAGGGCTTCTTTTTAATTGATAAGTAAAATATAGAAAAACTATAAGAAGTGCAATGCCCCGGCAGGTATTTATATGGAATGAACTCTCTATTTAAAATAATAGTATAGGCAATTCATACTGCCGGCTACCGTCTTTAGCACTGGTCTCAAATAATATCAAATGAAGTTTGGAGTTGGGTCTTTTCTTCTCTACATCCACGACAAAGTTAAAATTGCCCCATTCTGGTGCACCGGCATCCGTCATAGCAAACCCATTTTTCAGTTCTTCATGTCCATCCTCTACCACCCAATTAAAAGAAGCTTCAAATATCTGTCCTTTTCCTTTGATCCTGAATTGGTGTGTCCCTATTTGCTCCACTGTTACTTCTTTAAAACGTTCATTAGCATAAACTTTCTGACCCAGAGCTCCCTTTTGCAAAGTATCTTCAATTACTCTTGGTTTATTATTGGCAGATAAAGTATCCAATTTGACTTTGTTACTGTTTTCAAGCTTCTCATTTGATTTATCCGCATTAGAAGTGCAGGCATATAAAACCAAAGTCAAAATCAGGATATTTACTTTCATAATTGAATATAATAACCTTATTACAATCATAAAACAAAAACATTTAGCAAATACCAAATGAAAATTCAAACATTCGACCAGAGTGATATAAATGTTTTAGCAGACTTGCAACCCTCCGACTGGGGAAGCATAGTTCCCCCTTTCGAGTTTTATACAAAAGCCAAATTTTGCTTTCCCATTAAAGTAACTTTGGGTAGTAAAGTTGTAGGAATAGGAGCAACAATCATTCATAAAAACACTGCTTGGCTCGCCCATATAATAGTACACCCAGATCAAAGAAACAAAGGGATCGGAAAGCTTATTACCCAAACCTTAGTAGACTTTTCCTGCTCTAAACAATGTGATACTATTAACCTCATAGCAACTGACTTGGGAGCACCTATTTACGAAAAAGTTGGCTTTGTTACAGAAACAGAATACATCTTTTTCAAAGATATTAATGTTCATTCTGGTTGGACAATTTCAAAAAACATCAAGCAGATCAATGAAAATTACTATGAGCAAATCGCAAATCTAGACAGGCAAGTTTCTTTAGAAGACAGAATGTTTCACCTCTCACAATACTTTCAAAATGGTTTTGTATTCGTACAGAATGAGGAAGTTCAGGGATATTATTTACCAGATTTTGGAGAAGGTATGATATTATCAAATTCAAATGAAGCTGGTACTGAACTTATGAAACTGAGACTACAAACAAAAAATAATGCAGCATTTCCTGTTGATAACATAACTGCTATTCAGTTCTTCCACGAGCTAAATTATCAAAATTTCAAAAAAGCCAAACGAATGAGATTCGGCAAAAAGAGAGCCTGGCAAAAAACAAATATTTACAACCGAATTGGTGGACATCTAGGATAAATAAATCACGACCCATCATTTAACGGATATGAAGAGATCAATCTCTCCCAATAGTTTACAGCCCAACACATCAGTAAATCCTATACCCAAAAAGAGGTAAATTAGTAGTCTTTACCGCACTTATTGAAAACTGATAGGTTCCATCTCTTCTAAACGGTTATTCGCAATTACCCGTCTAATTGTAAATATCGTTTGTATGGAAACCTTATCAGTAATATCATCCGCCACATTGGAAAAACCTTATGCAAGCCGTTCGCAAATCAGGACCATTATTCAATCAGAACATCAACGAATAAGTAACCAACCGAAGGCTGTCCAAACCTGTTCTTGATGAGCTGAGAAAAGCAGGTCTTCGCATTCTAAAGGTAGACAGCGAACATTTGTGGCATGCTATTTTGATGAGCATATAAAAAGCATTATGAAAGACAAACAATATAACCCTGCCGGCTATAACAAAAAAGCACCACAACCGGGCATGGCCTCCGTAGATACAGATAATTCTGATGAACGCCAGCAGGCCGATAAAAAACAAACCGATATCATCAACAAAAGGTTGAAAAAATATGATGAACGTGAAACCAGGGGCTCAACCGCAGACGAAGAACTGACCACTGACAGGGAATAAACAGTCACAAATATGCTGCAAGTATTGTCATATCAAATAGCCGACAGTATCGATATCAAACTGTTCAAAGCCTATTTCAAAGCAGAATTATATTATAGTGATGCCGATGAATTATTCTTCAAGGTAGACCACGACCAATTCGTATATGTGTTTAAGTATGGCGTGGTCTGCTTTCTAAATTATGACACTGTTAAGATCTCCGAATTCCTGAAGGTCATTTCACCTTATTGCAAACGTCCCTACGGACAAACTTTAAGCGAAGAATTCCTCATTGAAACCGGCACCAAAGAAAACAGGATCGGGTATAACAAGATCGAGATCGTTTCTGCAGATATTGAAGTACTGCGCTTGATCATGCTGAATGTGTCTCAGTCTGTAGCCCTCGACTACTATTCTGAGCAAGCTACCACGCTCCTTGAAGAAACAAATTATCACACCACTCACCTGGAGCAGAAAGGTACATTGGCCATACCAGGAAGATACCTGAAAAAATACATCGGCAAAACACTCAATCTTAAAAACAGGATAGCCGAAAACCTGTACATCTTTGATGCGCCACCCGAAGTATGGGAAGACGAAAGCCTCAACAAGATAGATACAGACCTGAAAAAGACATTCGACCTCCAGGAACGCTTCAGGAACATACAGGAAAGCCTGAGCATTGTAAAAGAAAACCTGGAGTTATTTAAAGATATCCTTCAACACAGGACCAGCACGCGGCTAGAATGGGTGATCATTATCCTGATCTCCATAGAGGTTTTGCATTTCATCATCGATACCTTGTTTTAACAATGTCGTCTCATCTGCCAACAGCCTCGTCTACCAACCTTTTCAACTCCATATACCGTTCATTTCTCCCCTTGTTCTTAATATTCATGGTAAATAGAAATCCGCAGTATTTCTTTTCATGATCCACCCAGGGAAAACTGCCAAATAAACCGGGACTGGATACACCAATGCCTCTCTTGTTGTTGGTTTTGTCATGCATTACCCATTCGCCAAAACCATAACCCCAGTTACCAGCTTCCTCAGGTGTATATTTTACAACTACATCTTTTGTTACACGGTCACGCTGCATTTCAGCAACGCTTTCCTTACTTAGGATCTGCTTTCCATTGAACTTTCCTTCATTCAAAATCATGACCAGGAAATTCATATAATCATTTGGCGTACTCAAAGCACCTCCTGCTGCCAGTGGTACCTTCTTATGTCCGAAATCAGTATGCTTCATACCCAACGGAACAGCAATCCTTGAAGCAAACAAGGTTTCAAAATCTTTATTGCTGATCTTTTCAATTACAGCCGCTACTATTTGCAAACCCACATTACCGTAATGAAAAGTTTTCCCCGGCTCCCCTTCCATGGGCAGACTTGCTATTTGCGCCATAGCCTCATCCATACTGTTCATCTCTTTCATTGCCTGCAGGCTTTCTTTCAATGTTCCCGATTCAATCCCGGTCAGATGTGCAAGACACTGCCATATCCTGATATTGCCTTTTCCGTGTTTTGTGAATACAGGCAGGTATTTTCCTATCGAATCTTCCAGGCCTAACTTCCCCTCATCCACAAACGTCATCACCAGGGCAGCACTATACCATTTGCTGCAGCTTGCAATCATTTGCCGGGTGTCAGTATCAAAGTCCTGAAGCACTTCACTGGCATCCATATTACTTCTGTTGGCAATAAATCTTCCGGCCATCTTTTGGCGCCGGCTCAAATTATTTTTCGATTGGCTGTATACGATCTTTCCATCTTTATAAACCATCAAAACAGCCCGCCCACCTATCTGCTCAAGGTTGTCTTGCAGCCAACGGTCCACCTTACTAAAATTGTACTGGGCGTGAGAATAAGAGAAGAATGATAGGCATACGATAAGAGCAGCAACTTTTTTACTAAAAGCAGGCATTAGTGATGGTATCATGATCCAAGTTTTATATCCGACTCAAATAAGGAGGTAAGGTTTAAAACAAACATGTCACAACTTTCTAAATACACCCCTCTTATCTCCCATAAACAAAAACCCATTCACAATCCCTTTCTTCTTCATAAACCGGATATCAACAGACACATCCGGCTGAATAAAGAACATATCATTGCCAGCCGCTTTCAGGGGATAAGCTTCCTTACCTATTTTACCTACTAAACTACCTTGCTCAACAACGATCAATACAGTATCACTATCAGAACTTACATACCTGCCTTTATATTGTTTCAATTGCTGCTCATTCACTGGCACTTCTTTATACTGAAACTTTGTCTGGGCAAGCATCCATTGGTACAAACTATCATTATTGTAGGTAGTATCCCAGCTATTGTGATT